>JAFGWI010000191.1 GCA_016937215.1 Spirochaetales bacterium
ATTTTTTATCAGCTAAAATATTTTCTATAGCGGATTAATTGTTGTCATTCTGAACGCAGCGGAGCGAAGTGAAGAATCCCAGTTGTCCAAAATCGTGTTGATTCGCTAATAAAGTGTTTGCGCGTATAAAATAACGAGATGATCGATGAGACAGGTTAGATTCTTCGTCGTACCTCCTCAGAATGACATGGGTAACCTTTTTTTATGAAAAGCCAAAAAGATGCAAATAAATCTTATAAAAAATGGGGGCATAAAGTTTTATATAACTGTCGTAGATTTTACACCCCAGGTAACGCCCAAAAAATAACGGGGTAAAATGAGGGTTTATAAAGGAAATTGGTGTTTTTTTAAAAAAAATCGTTAAAATTTTATTGATTAGGGCCTATGTTCTTGCCTGAAATTTGCCTTTTTGTTATATTAGCTCATCAAATATCTTCTTAAAATCAAGTAAGACTAATTTAAATGGATTTATCTTTTTAACCAGCTCTTATATAAAGAGTTAAAGGGGCTTGACTTAAGCGTGAAGGATCATTACTTTGTAATGAATATAAAGCTGCTTTGTGGTTGTCTTTGAAGAGATATAATATAAATTCTATGACTACTTAAAAATGAGGTTTAAAAATGGGAGAAAGCAAGGATAATTCAAAGAACCAGGAATTGAAAAAGGATGAGGTTCTGGAAAATGCTCCTCTGGAACAAAGCGAAACCCAAACAACAGAAGCGCTTGATGAGGGTGAAAAGCCGGCAGAGGCTGCTTCAGAGGATGATTTACTCACTGTTTACGCGGCCAAAATCAAGGAGCTTGAAGAAGAAAACAGTGAACTCAAGGACCAGCTTTTAAGAAAACAGGCTGATTTTGAAAACTTCCGCAAGCGTTTGAGTCGTGATAAGGATGAATCCATCAAGTATGCCAACAGCATGCTTCTTCTGGATTTAACCACTATTATTGATGATTTTGAACGGGCCATTAAATCTTCTGAAGACAGTCAGGATTTTAAAACCCTTCACGACGGTATTCAGATGATTGAAAAGCGCCTTGTCAGCGAACTGGAAAACAAATGGGGCTTGATTCGTTTTAATTCCCAGAATGAGGAATTTGATCCTGAACGGCACCAGGCGATTGCCATGGAGGAATCTTCTGAAACAGATAAAGCGATTGTTTTGGAAGATTATCAAAAAGGATATATGTTTCATGAACGTGTTCTGCGACCTGCCAAGGTTAAGGTCGCTCAACCAGCTGCTTCAAGTGAGCAGGAATAATCGAGCCAATCGCGAATGTTCTGACATTAGCGATTGGCAAATGACGATAAGCTAATAACTTAATAAACTAGAGTCAATTAGTTTATACGTGTTATTTAAAGGAATTGCAAAACCCCGGTTTTGCATGAGCCTCAATAAAATAAAAATTTTGAAAAACGATTCTATTTATAAGGAGAGGATCTATGGGAAGAATTATTGGAATTGACCTGGGTACTACAAACTCATGTGTGGCGATTATGGAAGGCGGAGAACCCGTTGTTATTCAAAATTCCGAAGGTCAGAGAACAACGCCGTCTATTGTCGGTTTTACTCAAAAGGGCGAGCGCCTTGTTGGCCAGCCAGCGAAAAATCAAATGATTACAAATCCGGAAAACACCATTTATTCTATAAAAAGATTTATGGGTCGGCGATATGGTGAAGTGCCTGAAGAAATTTCAATGGTGCCATATAAAATTGAAGATACCAGCAATGGTGTAGGCGTGAGTGTTTACGGGAAAAGCTATACTCCCCCTGAAATTTCAGCGGCCATTTTGCAGAAAATGAAAAAAACAGCCGAGGATTATCTTGGTGAAACCGTGACCGAAGCGGTTGTGACAGTTCCGGCTTATTTTAATGACGCCCAGCGCCAGGCAACCAAGGATGCCGGTCGTATTTCCGGGCTTGATGTTAAGCGTATTGTTAATGAACCAACAGCAGCGGCTCTGGCCTATGGCCTTGGCAAGGAACAGTCCGATGAAAAGATCGCGGTCTATGACCTTGGAGGCGGTACTTTTGATGTTTCTGTTCTTGAACTGGGCGATGGTGTTTTTGAAGTAAAATCAACCAACGGCGATACTCACCTGGGCGGCGACAATTTTGACCAGCGCATTATTGACTGGTTAATCGATAATTTTAAAAAGGATTACGGCATTGATTTGTCCAAGGACAGAATGGCTTTACAGCGTTTACGTGAGGCGGCTGAAAAGGCAAAAATCGAGCTTTCGGGAAACCAATCCAGTGAAATCAATTTGCCCTTTATCACAGCTGACAGTTCCGGGCCCAAACACCTTCAGTATTCCCTGACCCGGGCCAAATTTGACCAGATGACAGAGGAACTGGTTCAGAAAACCAAACAGCCCTGTCTGAATGCCATTAAGGATGCCGGCTTAACCGCGGCTGATATTGATCAGGTTATTCTTGTCGGCGGTTCCACCCGTATTCCGGCTGTTCAGGCCATGGTAAGGGAGATTTTCGGCAAGGAACCAAACCGAAGCGTAAACCCGGACGAAGTGGTTGCCATGGGCGCGGCGATTCAGGGCGGTATTCTTGGCGGCGATGTGAAGGATGTACTACTTCTTGATGTTACCCCCTTGTCACTGGGTATTGAAACCCTTGGCGGTGTTTTTACCCGTTTAATCGATAGAAATACAACCATTCCGACACGAAAAAGCCAGATTTTTTCTACTGCCGCTGATAACCAGACTGCTGTATCCATCCATGTTCTGCAGGGTGAACGAGAAATGGCTAATCAGAACAGGACTTTAGGGCGTTTCGATTTGGTCGGCATTCCTCCGGCCCCTCGCGGTGTGCCCCAGGTTGAGGTTACCTTTGATATTGATGCTAATGGTATTGTTCATGTTTCAGCCAAGGATTTAGGAACAGGCAAGGAGCAGAAAATCCGCATTGAATCTTCTTCCGGTTTGTCCGAGGATGAAATCAAGAAAATGGTCAAGGACGCTGAAGTTCATGCTGAGGAAGATAAAAAGGTGAAGGAAAAGGCTGAGGTGCGAAACCAGGCTGATAACCTTGTTTACCAGGCAGAGAAAAGCCTTAAGGATTTTGGCGACAAGGTAAAGCCTGATGACAAGAAAAAAGTGGAAGCCGCTATCGCGGACCTTAAAAAGGCCATTGAGAATGACGATGTGGCAGCCATGAAATCTAAAGTTGACGCTCTTCAGGCTGAAACCAATAAAATTGCCGAAGAGATTTACAAGGCAGCCGGAGCCAATGCTCAGGGTCAGCCAAATATGGACCCTAACCAGGGTGCCGGGCAAAGTGAAAATCAGGGCAATGCTTCAGGAAACGCTAAAGGCAGCAAGGATAATGTCGAAGACGTTGATTATGAAGTTGTTGATGATGATGAGAAATAGGTGTTTTATACCTGTTATTAGATAAAGAAATTTAATTATGATTCAAGGGGCTTCCTGATGTTTTCAGGAAGTTTCTTGATAAAAATATGGAAGAGAAGTTTCATGGCTAAGAGAGATTATTACGAGGTATTGGGTGTTTCCAAAAGCGCATCCATCGATGAGATTAAAAAAGCATACAGGCGTTTAGCCATTAAATATCATCCTGATAAAAATCCCGGAAACAAGGAAGCTGAAGAAAGTTTCAAGGAAGCTACCGAGGCTTATGAAGTTTTGGCGGATGCCCAGAAGCGGCAAGCCTATGATCAATTCGGTTTTGCCGGCCTCGAAGGTATGGGCGCTGGTTCGAGCCAGGGCTTTTCCTCGGCCTTTCGGGATTTTGAAGATATTTTCAGTGATTTTTCCGGTATTTTCGATTCTTTTTTTGGCGGCGGAGGCGGCCGGACACGAAGCAGCGGGCGCAGCAGTTCTTCACGGCGGGGCGCTGATTTGCGTTATGATATTGCAATCAGTTTTGAGGAAGCTGTTTTTGGCACAAAAAAAGAAATTTCCTTTATGAAGAATGAAACCTGTCAAAGCTGCCACGGGAGTGGAGCGGACAAGGGTTCGGGCCGTAAATTATGCGGTACCTGCGGCGGAAGCGGCCAGGTAAGAAGAAGCAGCGGGTTTTTCAGTATTGCCAGCACCTGCCAAAGCTGTAACGGTGAAGGGGAGGTTATCGAGAACCCCTGTTCCGAGTGCCATGGCGCCGGGCTCGTGAAAAAAAGCAAAAAAATTATTGTAACCATTCCGGCAGGCATTGAACCGGGAAAGCGGATTCATATTTCCGGACAGGGCGATGGCGGGACCAATGGCGGAAGCTACGGCGACCTTTATGTTTATATAAATGTAAAGCCCCATCCGTATTTTGAGCGTAAAGGAAATGATATTACTTGCTTGATACCCATCAGTTTTACCCAGGCCACTTTGGGAAGCGACATTTTTGTAAATACCCTGGATAACAAAAAAATCAAGGTTAAAATTCCGGCAGGGACCCAGAACGGCAAGGTTTTGCGTCTTAGAAACGAGGGCGTGCCATACCTCCACGATTCCCGAAGGCGGGGCGATATGTATATAGTGGTAAGAGTGACAACACCGGCCAATCTTTCCGCGCAAGCCAAAAGCCTTTTAAAGGATTTTGCCGATATTGTGGGCGAGGAAAGTAATCCGAACCCTGTTCCATTGGCGGAAATTGAATAAGGGTTTTTTTTGACGCAATTTGCTTTTTTTTAAAGAAGAATATATTTTTTAAACCATGATCACCTGAGGTTTTGTTCCAAAACCAGGTGATTTTTTTTTGGCCCTTCTCGTTTTTACTAAAAGAAAAAGCCACCTGCTGTGCAGGAGGTAACAGGATGGCTTTGCCTTTAAAATTAAAGAACCAGGCTTCCAGTTATTTAATAATTCCAAGTGGCTTTTTCAAACGCTCCCTGAGAAGAACCCCCTGGGATAGATCTTTCAGAGCGGTCAACAAGCCACCTCCTTTGGAGGTGGTGGTTGACTTGAAAACCACGGAGCTTATCGCGAAGGCTCAGGCCCGGTTCAGCTTAGCTCAGGCTATGCCGGCAAAGCCCTGGCATTGGCAGATAGCTAGCAGCTTAAAAATAAGGTCTTATCGTTAATTCCTGTGATTCCTGCGGAACCAAAGCAAGCCATGACGCAGATGAACTGGCCCATGATGTAAACCATCCATGGTGGGATGCAAGAGATTTGGGGCGTGCTGTAAGAAAGCTGGATCGTGATGTAAAGATTCCGGGCTATGATGTAAACCCTCCGGGGCGTGATGTAAACATTCCGGCCCAAGACAGCAAGTATCCGACCCATGATGCAATGAATTTGAACCAAGGCAAGGCCTTTTTGAAGCATTTTCAGGGCGCGCGGAGCGGTATTGAGTTGTTGGGGGCGGAGGCTCGCTCTGGCGGAATGGAGGGAAAAAGGGTTTGAAAGGGTGGGGTGTTTTGTTGTAGTATGAAAAGGCAGGGGGGTGAATAGACCGTTTGAAGCCACTGCCGGAGAGATCCAGGCTTTTATCCCTTGCCATTGATGAAGGAGAAGCCTGGTTTCTCGGTGATATACAGGCGATCAAAGCCGTGTATCCAAAAGCCAAAGACTCTGTATTGAATGCCTATAAAAATGATTCGATTTGCGGTACATGGGAAAAGCTGGCAGATGCTGTTTATCACGGAGGCTCCAGCGTGCTTTCAGCAAAAGGCTGGCAGATTATTGGGGCTGAAAAATCGCGATGGGCTGAAAATATAACTCCCCATATGGATGCGGCCAATAACAGGTCTCCCCGTTTTCAATATTTTCGTGATAAATTGCTTGAACTTTCAGGATCACCTGACTGATGGAATGGCTTGGTTTGTAAAACGATTTGTCTTGTTTCAAGCTGAGATCCTTCACTCCGCTTCGCTATGTTCAGGATGACAGAGGGGTGACTGCTTTGTTCAGGATGACAGAGTGGTGATGTCGCTTCGTTCAGGATGATAGGGGGGCTTCGTTATGTTCAGGATAACAGCGGACAGGCTGCTGAATAGTACTGTGTCATTCTGAGGAGGAACGACGAAGAATCTTTTTGTCTTAAGCGGTCGATGGTTTGTTATA
>JAFGWI010000192.1 GCA_016937215.1 Spirochaetales bacterium
ACAGGTTTGACCTTGATGTCAGTGATTTCCATGCCTTTTGCTCCTTATGAAAATTTAGCTTTAGATGTTTATTGTAATACAGGTTGAGTACTTTTGGCAAGTGGAAAAATAAGCTTTACAAAAAAATATTGCTTTCGAAAACAAAAAAATGCTTTTTCTGCTTCCCTTTTATCCTGAAAAATGGCAAAAACCGAAGCACCGCTGCCTGATAAGCCGGAAAAAAGGCATTTATGCTCAGCGAATTTCTGCATAAGCACCTTGAAAAAATCATGTTTCACACTCACCACCGGATAAAAGGAGTTAAAAAAAGGCCAGGACAAAGGGTCACTTTCTTCATAAAGCCTGGTCAATTGGGAAATAGAAAATTTTCCCTGGTAAGGCGCCGGCCCTGATTGTTTATCAATAGCCTGAAAGGCCTTTGCCGTGGAAATACCAAATCCAGGGTTGATCAAAAGGACCTGATAATCAGTTCTGGGACTAAGAGAATGCAAGGTCTCGCCCCGGCCGCTCACAACAGCCTGGGGTGAACCCAAAAAAAAAGGAACATCGCTTCCCAGCTCGGCCCCCAAGTCCATCAAGGATTGCTTATCCAAAGGCTTTCCTAAAAGAGCATTCACAAAGCACAACATGGCAGCCGCATTGGAAGAACCGCCGCCCAAACCAGCCTCAAGGGGAATTTCCTTTTGCAGTAAAACGCGAAGCGATGGTAAATCAGGAAGGCGTTTTTTTAGAATTTCATAGGTTTTATAGAGAATATTTTCCTTTTCAGGGATACCAGAAGCATCTTCAATACTAAAACATCCTTTACCGGAAATCCCAAAAAATTCCAATTTATCATACAAATCGCATTGCACAAAAATTGAAAGCAAATCATGAAACCCGTCTGGCCGCTTTTCCAGAACATCAAGATGAAGATTGATTTTACATGGCGATAAAATTGAGCCTAAAGCTTTCATTAGCTTAATAGTGTAAACAAGAAAAGCCGATTGTTCAAGCCTTTATCAGATAGGGCAGCTTTTCCCAGAAATCCGCGATTATCGCGCGCCTATAGCTTATTGCACAACCTAAAAATACGAAATGCTTGCCCATTCTGAACGCAGTGAAGCGAAGTGAAGAATCTCAGTCGCAAATAATCCTATCGCTCCACTGATAAAGTGCTTGTGTGTATGAAAAAAGCGATACTGACTGAGACAGGCAAGATTTTTCAAGGTTGCAGGAATATAGTGAATGCCAATGAGCATTCAGGAAAATAATGAATGCCAATGAGCCTTTACAACACCGAGCAGTAAATGCGAAGCAATTACGACCAGGCCCGTCGCTCCTCCTCAGAATGACATCGGTAACCAATTTTAAGTCCAACTAGATAGTCAGATATAAATCCAAAAAAATGGGGGTCACACTTTTTAACAAAATTTACACCCCAGGCAACGCCCATCAGAATTATATCAAACAAATAGCTTTTTTAATAAACGGGAGTTTTAAAAATCAGACTTTTTTGGGGAACTCGAATAGATGGTTCAAATCCATTTCTTTGAGCTTCAGAATCATCTCATCATCAAGGCTGGCCTGATAAAGGCTTTTCACCTTTTCAAGCTGCCATATTTCCAGATTCTCGGCTTGCTTCAAATTGGCCCCTGTCAAATCCGCTCCTTCCAGGTGGGCCTGGTTCATGTCAGCCCCCTTAAAATCGGCATTCATCAAACAGGTTGAACGAAAATCACAATGGCTCAAATCAGCGTAGCTAAAATCCACGTCCTTTAGCGAGGCTGAATAAAAAAGGGAAAAACTAACATCGCATTTACAAAAACAGCCTTTATCCATTTGGGCAAATTGAAAATCACAATGGTGGAGCCGGGCGCTTCTGCTGTTTTTGAAACGATGCTTTTTACTCAAGCTAAAAATCACTTCGGGCATCACAGTATAACTAAAATCTGCCCTATAAAAATTGCAATTTGTAAAATCCGGGGCAAATAGCGTCACTTCCCTGAAAGAAGCGTGCTGCAAATTGCAGTTTTTAAAATCCACTTGCTCAAAAAGGGCCTTGTTGAATACCGCTCCTTCCAGGTTCAAACCTGAAAAATCCACCCAGCGGATATGGGCTTCGTTAAACAAGCAATAACTCAACGAAGATTCCTTGAAAATTTGAAAACAGGGCTTGTGAGGGTTAATATTTGCTTTTTGAAAATCAGCACCGTCGAGAAGGCATTTTTGAAAATAACTGTCTTCAATTAGCGCCCCCCGAAAATTCGCCTTTTCAATAGCTGAGTTCCGAAGAACCATGGCTTTTACCTGAAAAACCGGTGAATAGCGACGACTCAATGCCTTGATAATTCCCGCTTTTCTGAAAAAAGCCTCTTCACTGTCCCAGGCAGAAAAGTCATCGAGTTTTTCCCGAAGGTCCTGGGTTTTCCGGTGGTGATTAAAAATCATCATCAAACCTGTTGAAATTAGGCTGAAAATCAGAACGTCTCCAAAAAAACCATGAACCCTTGCCAGCAGCATGAGAAATTCACTTGAAGGATGAGACGTAAAAACCAGGGCATTATAAAAAACAAAAACCCCCAGGGCTAAAAAAAGAATAACCAGACCAGTATAAAAAGGATTGGTAAAAATTCCTTTAATAACACGAAACAGAGGAAAAATGATTAATCTTTTTGAAAAATAAGCCACTTTCAAGACCCATTTCTTTAAAAACACCATGCTAGTTTTAATATCGGAAAGCGGCTGACAAAGCTTCAATACAACCGGAGAAAATTGTTATAAAAAAAATGCCCCATTGATTAAAAAAATGATCAGTTTTTTGGCATCTCGATATAATGAGCGCCTATGGATGTATAATTGGAAAAAGCAGAACAAACGATGACCGTAGCAGTCAAAAGGCAGTTACGAAGCTCAATGATCCCCCGTGTGAGCTTTGCTTGTTTATAGAATTTCTCAATACGGTGACTCAGGTAATTCAAATCTGACTGGGCGCGTTCAAGACGGTGATACTTTCTGACAATGCCCGCGTAATTCCACATGGTATTACGGATATTCGTCAGGTCCTGAGAAATAAGAATGGGGTCAAACTCGACTTCGTTTTGGGGGAATTCCCAGGGAGGGATGCTCTTTTTCAAGCGCTCCGAAGGCTTTGCTATTTTTTGCGCGATATCCAGGGCTGCTTTGTGGCCGTAATAAAGCCCTTCCAAAAGGGAAACCGAAGCCAGACGATTGCCGCCATGAACACCAGTACAGGCTGTTTCACCCACAGCATAAAGCCCGGGAATGGATGACTCGCCGGAAAGATTAACCTTCACACCGCCGCAAAAATAATGGGCAGCCGGAACCACGGGTATTCCTTCACGGCGAATATCAATACCCACTTTTCGGCATTGGTTAAAAATACCGGGAAAGCGGATTTCCACATCAGTCTCCATGGCGCTCGCGTCAAGATAAACATAATCCGATTTGGTGCGTTCGATTTCACGAAAAATAGCCCGGGCCACCTCATCACGAGGAGCCAGATCCTTGAGCTTCGGCTGGTAACGCTTCATAAAGGCTTCGCCAAAACGGTTTTTAAGCACAGCTCCTTCACCGCGAAGTGACTCTGAGATCAAAAACCGTTTTACATCCCGATGATAAAGAATGGTGGGGTGAAACTGGATATATTCAGCGTTAATGATTTCAGCCCCTATCCGCGCGGCCATGGCCACGCCATCACCTGTAGCGCAAGCAGGATTGGAGGTATGTAAAAACAGGTCCCCGACTCCGCCAGTAGCCAATACAACCTGAGAAGCAAAGAATGTACAAACCCTGTCTCTGGTTTGATCAAACACATAGGCGCCTAGAACACGGGTGGCTTTGTAGCGGTCCTGGGAATCCCTGGAATTGTGGGTATTGGTAATCAAATCAATGGCAATATGGGAATTAAAGATTTTTATTCCCTTATTAGCTTTAACAGCGCTGGTTAAAACCTTTTCGATGCTTTCGCCAGTCTTGTCTTTCACATGAAGAATTCTGCGGCATGAATGGGCCGCTTCCATGGTAAAATCCATCTCGCCCTTCTGGTTTTTGCAGAATTCCAAACCCAATTTTTTAATCAGAAGCTCTTCTACAAGGCCAGGGCCTTTATCAGCCAGATCCTCAACAGCGGAACGGTAATTTAGATAATCCCCGGCCTCCATAATATCCTTGGACAAAAGATTCGGGCTGTCTTCAACACCGCGCGCCACAATTCCGCCCTGGGCATAAAAGGTATTACATTCGCTGATATTCTCTTCTTTTGAAATCACAGCCACGGCCAAACCCGCTTCCTCCGCGGCAAGTGCACAAGACAAACCTGAAATACCGCTTCCGATAATCAACACATCATATTCAAAACAACCGGTTTTTGACATCTAAAGCAATACCTCGAGTGAAAAATCAAAGGCCTTTACCGATTTGGTAACCATACCCACGGAAATATAATCAACCCCCAAAGCGCTGACTTCACGGAGCTGATGCAAAGCCATATTGCCAGAGGCTTCAGTTTTCGCGCGGCCTTTTACCAATTTCACCGCATTTGCCATGGTGGCATTATCCATGTTATCTAGCATAACCACCTGAACCCCGCAATCCAATGCCTCCTGAACCTCTTCCAGATTACGGCACTCTACCTCAATATCAAAACGGGCACCCCATTTTTTTTTAACCGCATCCACGGCCCTGCTAATGGAACCACAGGCATCGATATGGTTATCCTTGATCATGACCATATCAAACAAACCCATACGATGATTTTGGGCGCCGCCGATCTTAACAGCATATTTGGATAGCACACGAAAGCCAGGCAAGGTTTTTCTCGTATCAAGAATCACAGCTGAACCACCTTGACGAGCAGCCAATACCAGCTCATTGGCTTTTGAGGCAATTCCTGAAGTGAATGAAAGAAAATTCAAGGAGATTCTTTCGCAGGAAAGAATCGAAAGGGCTTTTCCACTAATATCAGCCACCTTATCTCCGGGCTTCAGGGAATCACCCTCGTGGAAATAAAATTCAACTTGAACATCTTTATCAAAATATCGATACACATCCGCAAAAACCTGGCTCCCGGCAAGAATACCGCTGTCTTTTGCTATCAAAGCCGCGCGGCAAGGCTGATCATCAAAAATCGCCCGCGAGGTCACATCGCCCAAGGTCTCCAAATCTTCATCAAATGCCATCTCGATTAGTTTCTGGTAATCTTTTTCTGTCATGAAAAAAAGTCTACCCTATTTAAAAATTTCCATCAAGCCACTCTGACCAGCCAGGCATGATTATTTTCAGATTCAAGGTGCCCGAAAAAGCAAGAACACGCAGAAATCAAAAAAATTGTAAATATGTTATCTATATGGGTTTAGTTAATGACTTTTACGCGTTACCCTGGAACCTCCGGTATCCAGGGTCGGGCTTTCCGCCACTCCGCTGTCGCTTCGAAGGTTTTCCTCCGGAAATTATCCGGAGGAAAACGCTTTGGTGTAGCATTTTTGAAAAAATGCTACACCATGGCTCCAATCCCTAACGCTTTTAACACAGCCGTAACCATTTACCCCACTTTCCGCACTAAAATAGTAATTTCTTATATTATAGAGAAATAGAAAAGGCGATTTTGCAAATCGCAAATTCTTAACTCTA
>JAFGWI010000193.1 GCA_016937215.1 Spirochaetales bacterium
AATAGAAAAGGCGATTTTGCAAATCGCAAATTCTTAACTCTAAATAATATAAGAAATTACCTAAATTCACTGCGGAATGTGGGATAAAAGTCATTGAAAATAATGTACAATAAATGGTCAAAGGACATAAATGCAATTTTGATCAGCAAGGTTAAATCAAATTATTCCAATTCGGTCTGGATTTTTTCCATTTGTTGCTGTAAATCCATGGATTTACGGGTTGTTTCAATATATTCTATGGCAGGAGTAAAATTCGGGTCAATTTCGAGAATCTTTTCCCAGTAATAAATAGCCTGAGCATATTCACCTTTTGTATAAGCTTCAAGGCCTTGGGCCATTAAACTGGAGATCTTTTCGGATTTTTCCATTTCTTCCTTAAAACCCAGTTTTATTTTGGCTTCGATGCTGAATTTATCTACCGGGCTGAGAGAGCCTGATAAATCAAGGTTATAATTACCAATTAGTTTGATATCTGACAGATCAAGGGTCCAGCCCATATTGAAGCGGGGGTTTTCCTTGACCATGAAACCTGTTTGCATGGAAAGAAAATTGGTAAAAAAAATGTTTAAACCAGCAGCCATATACCATCGTTCAGCTGGAAAATTCTCAGGATCCAGACTGACAGGCAGATTATAATCAATCGCAAGGGTTATAGGGCGAATCATGGAATAAGAAATACCGCCGGAAAACATGGTCGGTAAGGGCTCACCTAATGCCGGAAATCCCAGATTTTTAAAAGCCGCTCCAATTGAAAAATTCTTGGATTTTGATGAGAAAAATTTGAATAAGTTAAAGCGTGTTAAGAGGCCGAAATCAGCCATGGCTGTAATCGCCGATTGACCGGGATAAATATTTTCCGGAATACTTCTATAAGCAGCTTTTATATTCATGCCTAAAGCAAGGCCATCAAAATAATAATTTGAAAAAAGCCGGTATGAAATATTTGCCGTGGCAATACTTTCTGAAATATAACCTTTGCTCTGGGCTTCGCCCCAGTTATTGGTAGCTGTAAAGGGCAAATACAGAAATTTGCCGCTAAAACCAAGCCCCAGATTATTCATGCGAAAAGTGTAAATAAGGCCTTCGATGCTGGAATCATCAATCCAGTTATTATGAAGAAGGGATAATTCACCGTAGCTCAATAAAGCCGAGCCTGCGGGATTCGCCTCTATATACCCGGAATCACTTGAAACCGCTGTATAGGCTGTACCCATTCCTTGGAGGTTTCCGCCTAAAGGAACCAATAGTGTCGGAAAAATGGTTAACCCTGTATTTGGATCCTGAAAATAGGAAAAAGTGTCTAATGTTGTTCCATAAAAGTCTTCTGTCTGGGCATAACTTATTTGCAGGGAGAATATCATCAATAGGAGGCTGTATATGCGCAATTTCTTCATTCTAACTATAATATATCCGATTTTTCTGCAATAATCCATTATGTAAATAAAATTTATTTTTTTTTATCAGATATCAGGATCTTTTTCAGATATTGTAATATTTTTTAAAGTAATCCTTTTATTTATCGAGAATTAAGACGAAATTATTGATAGGGGAAAATGCATTTAATTTTTTAATATTTTTCCTTCCTGGTATAGGAGCATTTAATTTTTAAGGGTAAGATGGTAACTTATAAATAACACGATATGAATCGGATTCTGTTTTTATTCATCATTTTTGTATTTATCTGCTCATCCTATACCCTTTTTTCAAACGGACAATCGGAAACTCAAATACAAGAAGCCCGACAACTCTATGATGAAAAAAAATATGATGATGCCCTGGAAATCCTTGGTCAGATTGTCGCCAGAAATGACAATCAGTTTGAAGCAGCCATCGACTTAGCCACACGAATAAATAATATTAAAAACGATTTTAACAACAATTATCAGGCTTTGATTACTTCCTTGAAGGAAGGTCAGGTCGACTTGGCCCTTCAGATCATAGAAAGAATCAATACCCGTTTTCCCTATTTGAGTGAAAAGCAAATCAGCATTATCAGTGAAGCTAACAATAAGATCGAGGCTGTTGCCATGTTGAACCGTTTTAATGAAATCATGGATCAAGGTCTTGAGTTTCTTAAAAGCTTTGAGTTCTACAAGGCATTGGATAAATACTATTCGGGATTTTCGCTTGGTAAATCAGCAGCAGATCCTATTGATTTGTTTCGAAGTGATTTTTATGCTCTTGAAATTGGCAATATTCAAAGCGCGAATATCTCACAATTTTTTAACATTATCGACAATAACATCAATCAATTTCAAAAACAGGGCAAAATAGCAGAAACAAAGAGCAAGGAGTTTCTTGCCGCACTGAATGAGCCTCAGGCAGAAAACTATAATGATTTTATAGATGACTTACTTGGCGAATTTCAAAAATCCCTGGCTATTGGGGAGGAAATTTCAACTGCAGCCGATAATTTGAAACTTCAGGCTGAGAGTCTGAGAGAAACCCTGAATAATCCGGAAAGCCTATCCTATCTCAAGTATTGTTATTACCTTAGCCAAGGTAGGGAGAATATTCGTGAAAAAGAAGGTATAGTCGAATCCATCAAGGCTTATATTGACGGCCTGGCCTTGGATTTAATTAAAAGCATTTCCAAAAAATCGACCGACGCCCTTCAAACTGCCATCAAATCCTTTGGATCAGCCAATGAAGATCAAAGTCAAATACTTTTTAATAATGCCGCGTCGTTAAACCGTGTTCTTTTACCATTAAGCTATTATTATGATACCCATCTCTTTCTTGAAAGGGCTGATGATATTGAGCTTTACGCGAAATGGGAATTGAGTAATGAGTATTTATTTTATATGGATGCTCAAGAAGCTCTACAACTCTCTCTATCATACCTGGATTTACTTTCTTCCAAAACCACTGACAGCCAAAACCAGGCTGATCTTGCCAATCCGAGTGTCAAAGTCTTGGAATCGATTTACAACAACGCAAGTAATTTTGATTCACGCTACCGTCAAATGGCAACATTCTGGAATGACTATATTCAAAAGCGAAAAGAATATAATGAAATCTATTTTGATGATGACCAAGCCTCTGCTTTGGTCAAGATTTTAACCAAAGCCATTCAGGATAGCTATGACCAATATTTGGCTGCCATGGATGCGATTTACCGCCAACAAAAAAACCGCTTGCCAAATGTGCTGGAATTTTTGGAAACCGGGTCGCCCCATCCTCAATTCGGAGTGGTATATTATACAGATCAAGGTCTTTCAAGCCTTGAAGATATTGAGTCTAATCTCGATTATATTCTTAAGCAGATAAACTATTTTAACAGCACCTGGGACAAAACTCCTGAATTAAAAGAACAGGCTTCTATTGTTCAATTACTGAAGAAGCTTAATTCCTTAGAGCAACTGGTGATGGCCCTTTATAAAGAGATCCAGGAACCCATAAAATCGGCTGAGGATAAAATAAGAACAGCGCAAAAACACAAGAATCTTGGAATTCGAAAATACAATAGTGCTAGTACTGCTTACGGGCGGCTGGATTATCTTGTCGCAAAAGAGGAACTCCAAATTGCTGCTGATGAATTTTATGAATCACTTAAATTTCAGGAAGATCCAGAGGTCAGGGATTTTAGTGAATCCCGTGTCCTGGCTTTAGGTAAACGCATCAAGGAACTGGAAAACCAGCGGGTGATTATTCAGGCGCGTCAATTTGTTCGCCAAGGAAAAGAACTTTACGGCCGGGGCTTCTTTAATGACGCTCTTGATCTGTTATATAAAGCAAGGGCCCTGTTGCAGGAAACCCAAACCCAGGAGGACCCGGAAATAACAACCTGGATCAATATTGTCGAAAAGGCTTTATCCATAGACAAAGACCGCTCTATTGCGGAAACCAATCCCCTTTATAAGGTAATGAGTCAGCTATTCAACCTGGCAAAATCAGACTATAATACCGGTATTCTCCTGTATAATAATAATGATAAAGAAGCGGCTATGATGAAATTTGAAAATGCCACGGAAAAACTCTTAACTCTTCAACAGGAATTTCCTTATAACGAGGATGCCGGTGTTCTGCAGCTTTATATTTTGCAAAAAACCAACCCTCCGGAATTCAATTCCCATGTTCAGGAAGCCAAAAATGAAGGTCAGGAAGCAATAAAGACCTCCTCTGATGTTGAACCCGGGCCCACTAAGAAAAAAGAAGCCTATAATAAATTGAAAACTCTGGAAGCATTGCTGGTATCTGATAAGGACATTACAGCCATGATTCTGGAACTGGAATATCAACTGGGAATCAAACAGAGGCCTTTATCTGCCTTTGCCAGAAACGAATCAAATCGTCTCGTGAATCAAGCCAAAACAATCATCGATTCACGAGATACCTTTCAGTTTCCAGCCGCCAAAACTCTGCTATCCCAGGCCTTGTCTTTGAATCCAAACAACGACGCGGCTGTTAATTTATTAAATGCCATGCTCTTTACTGAAGGGGTACAGCCCGATGTCCTTGCTTCCACAGACAGACGAATGATTGAAGAAGCTGAGCAGGCTTATATAAACGGTGATAAGCTACGAAGCCAGGAGCTTTGTCTTGAATTATGGAGCAAAGCGAAACTGCGGGGCGACCAGACATTGATAAATCTTGTTGAAAAACTTGAAGCAGAAGGGTATACAATACGATAAGAAAAAAGTCTGACAAAAAAAGCTTATTTCTGAAGAAAATCAATGAATTATTTTTCCAACATCATTTTATGAGATAAGTGATTCTGAGTTAAGGATAAAGGGAAGAGGAAAGGGAAAAAGGTTCTGGAATTAAAGAATACTTTCATGGATGAATGAAAAAAAAGATTATTGCTCTAAGCATTTTATTAATTCTGACTCCTGGTCTCTGGTCTCAAAATATTAATTGGGAAACACCCCGGGTGTTGGTCTCTCAAAACGCCCGTTTTCCAACAGCTTTATCAGGAGATGGCACCATTGTCATTGTGTACCAGAGTTTTTATCCCTACGCCAATGGAGGCGGAACGGTTTTTTTAAATATCCTTGTCAGTAGGGATACGAGAAACTGGAAAAGCATTAAAGAATTTTCTGGTCCCTATGAATATTCGGACAAACAGAATCAAATTTATTCGGCCCTTATGACAAAAAATGGTGATATTTATATTGCCGTGGCAGCCGATGAATACGAATTGGAATTTTTAAAATCAATTGACAAGGGTCTTCATTTTGAAAAGAGCAGCATTAAAACCAATGACGCGGTATTGTCAAGCTATATAAGTGAAGCGGCGAATTCGGATATTCTTTTTTTTGTTACCTTTAAAATCGGCGAGCTCTTAAAAATTTATTATTCAAGGTTAAAACCCGATGGAATTGGCTCACCTAATTTAACTATCACCTTTAATTCATTTGTCACTGATCCTAAATTGGGCCTGAATATTTTGCCCCATCATAGTGTTTTGAATAATAGCGATTATGTTGTGTTCCAATCCCTTGACGCGGAAGCAAAAGATGAGTATCAGCTTTTTTTGAAAAGCTCTGACAATAAGGATGTTTCCTTTGGTCCCCCAATACTGCTTACTGATTTAAAAGAAAATATCAATAGCGCGACACCTCCCTATGATCAATTTGAGAATCAGCGTCCTTATACCTTAGCATACAACAATGGGCTTCAATTGGTTTGGGAAAGGGCTTTCAGAAATCTTAATTCCCAAATCTATATAATGAATGTAAATATCGATGGCAGCACGGAAAATTTTGAGAAAGTAAGCCCATCCACTTATCTGTGCCATAATCCGCAAATCATCATCTATAATGATCAGCCCTATCTTTTGTGGTTTGACAAAGAATATGGTGATGAACAAATAAAATTGGCTTATAAGCGCCCCTTAGGATGGCAGGAGATAAATCTGTCTCTAAAGGTTGGGGGAGTGAATCTGTTCCCGCAAATAGTTGAAACCAAGGGTTTTCTCTATTTATTTTGGGAGCATCGGGATAAGGATAGATACAGTTTGTATTTTCTCGAGCCAGACCAAAACTGCGATCCGCCAAAAATCAATAACACCTCATTTGTCCCAAATCAAAAGAGTAATCAGAAAGACATTACCATTCGTTGGACCTCATCTGAAGATTCTTCAGGTATTTTTGGGTATCGTTATATTTTCAGCCAGGAAGCAAAGCCCGACTGGACAGACTATGAAGAGATCTACAGCGATGTGAAACAGTTTAAAACCCAGGTTAATCTGGATGGAAACTGGTATTTTCACATTAAAGCCGGTGACAATGCTGATAACTGGTCTGATCCGGTGACTGTGAGTTTTCAGTACGACTCAACACCTCCCGAAGCAATACGCTTTTTGGAGGCTGAAACCGATGAAAAGGGCTTCTTACTATCAAACGACATAAGCATCAATTGGCTGCCATCGGAAATTCAAGACCTTGGTGGCTATTCCTATTCCTTAAACTTCATATCAGGAAAAATTGATCAGGATTTGAATAACCTGAAAAACGTGCCATTTAATATACCGCCAAACCGCATAACAAGCTTTGATGTAAAAAAATCCTATAAAAACCTGGATAACGGCATTTATGCTTTTACCCTGCGCGCCTTTGATGATGTCGGGAACCCAGGCCCCCTATCCCGATATCTATTTAAACTCAACAAATATATTCCCTATACAACCGTATCAGTAGCCTATTCAGTCAGAGACAAACTGGATAATCAGTATTTGTATATTAAAGGAAAGGGATTTTTGGCTGATGGATCTGTTTATCAAATTTTTCTTGATCAGGATCAAAAAGCACCCTACGACTACAGTTATTTTTTAAATCAATCGGATTACCGTATCAGCGACGATAAGGTCATCGAACAACTCAAACTGGAAAATATCGATGAAGGCATTTATCATCTGGGGCTTTATCACCAAAAAAGAGGGCTTTACTGGTATGGCGAAAAACTATTCATAGAACCATCCAATAATGTGGTCATCCTGCCTGAGAACCCTGTTATTTATTCACCGCCCTGGTATGTTCTGGAAAAACCTGTTTTTTTTGTCTCGGGAAACGATTTGTTATTAGTGGTTGTTTTGATTTTCGCAGGCCTGATTATTCTGGCAGCAACGCGGCAGCTTGTGGTTATTTATAATGAATCCCAAAGCATTAGAGAAGAGGTGATAACAATCATGACGGGAAAAGAATCAAAATCCAAGAAAAAGGCAGCCCTTAAAAAAATAAAAACCATGGGATTGGGCTTGCGTGTTAAATTTACCCTGCTGATCACCAGCCTGGTTATTGTCATTGTTTTGATGGTCTCGGTTACCCTTAGTCTATATGCCATTGAAACCCAGCAAAAAAACCTGACCGAAGGCTTGCAGAACCAGGTAAAGGTAATGCTAGGAAGCCTTTCCTCAGGCGCGGAAAAATATCTTCCCACCCAGGATACCCTGGAATTGGGGCTCTTAATCACCCAAACCTCGGCGATGAAGGATGCCATTAGCGCGAGCATAACAGGAATCCGAAAACGAGGCTCCAACCTTATTGGCGATACTGAATACATATTTGCCACCAACGACAAAGAACTACTGGAAAATATTAATTTCGGAGAAACCATTCTGGACGATGAGATATCACCTTTACTTAAGGATATTGCCACTAAAATCAACCAGCAAGCCAATGAAGCTGTCTCCGATTTGGCACAGGAAGTCAATGAGCTTATCCAGGAAAGCAACCAACTGCTAACCCGAAGAGACGACACAGCCATCCAGCGGCGCGCCCAGATTCAGGAAGCAGTGCGGGTGAAAAACCAAAGCATCGCCAACTTGTTGATGCAAATCGCCCAGGGGAAAGATGGCCTACCCATCAGTGTTCCAGCCTTTAATCCCGACAACCTGGCATCGGAATACACCTTTTTTCGACCCCTTGTTTACAGACGACTTGGTGAAGATGTCTATTTCCGCGGATTAGTACGTCTAAAAATAACAAGCGCCTCGATTATAAAAAACATCAACGAATCACGCGATGCCTTGATTATCCGAATCATGCTCATTGCCCTGATTGCTGTTGTTCTAGGAATGGCAGGCGCCTTTTTATTGGCATCCATCACCATCAGCCCTATAAAAAAACTGGTGCGCGGAGTGGCCATGATACGAGATACAGCCGACAAAGCGGAACTCAAAGGCCACATGATTGAAATCAAGCAAAAGGATGAAATCCGTATGCTGGCCGATACAGTGAATCAAATGACCCAGGGGCTGGTAAAAGCAGCAGAAGCCTCAAAGGACCTTACTGTTGGCAAGGAAGTGCAAAAAATGTTTATTCCCCTGGGCAAAAATGAAGCAGGAAAAAAAGGCACCATTGGTGAAGAAATAAACGAAAATATAGAAATCTTCGGTTATTACGAAGGCGCCAAGGGAGTATCAGGCGACTATTTCGACTTCATCAAACTTGACAACACTTATATGGCCTTTATCAAATGCGATGTGGCCGGAAAAGGAGTACCTGCAGCCTTGATCATGGTAGAAGTTGCAACCATCTTCATCGATTATTTTCGTGACTGGAGCTTAAAAAACAAAGGTATAAAACTTCCTGAAGTGATATACAAAATCAACGATATGCTTGAAAGCAGGGGGTTCAAAGGCCGATTTGCCGCGCTTATCATGGGCATCATGAACATCAAAAGCGGTGAAATCCATTTTTGCGATGCAGGAGACCGGGTCTATCATCAATACGACGCGGCTCAAGGTAAAGTCATGACCAAACTGCTGCCCGAAGCCCCGGCTGCCGGCGTTTTTCCCTCCATGCTTCTTGAAATGCAAAGTGGATTCCAGCAAGTCAAGGAAAAGGTCTCCCAAGGCGACATGCTATTCTTTTTCTCCGACGGTTTTGACGAGGCCAAACGCATGTTCCGTGATGCTGAATATAAACCCATTGTCTGCGACGCTCCAGGATTAACGGAGAACCAGGAACATAATAAAACCCATAAGAAGGGCGATGACAACGAAGAATTCGGACTGGCGCGCATGTATGGCATCATAGAAGCGGTTATAAACAAAGGAAAGTATGAACTTATCAAAGAACATGATCCCTATGGCATTAAAATGGTTTTTGATTTCAGCGACTGTAGTGATAATATCAAGGATATCGTGATGGCGCTTGTAGCGGTTGAACGGATTTACCGCATTAACCCCCATCCTTCGGCAACCGAAGAGGACAGAATCATTATGGACAAAAAAGTAAACGCCTTTCTGGAAGAGCATTTTGAGCAATACGGCCTCTTTTTTCGTTACCCCCAGGAAATCCCCAATGACATGGATTATACAGCCTTTACCCACCTGAAACAGGATGAACAGTACGATGACTTGACATTTTTAGCCATCAAGAAAAAATAATGAACCATCTCTTTTAAACAAAAGACCATGGGCGTTGCCTGCAGGGCCCAGGGGCTCTTGCAGGCCGGGCTGTTCCGCAGCTCCGCTTTCGCTTCGAACCAACTCCCTGCGAAAAAGGCGCAGGGAGTTGGTTGCCAGTGTTTTTTTGAAAAAAAACACTGGCCTGCTCCCATCCCTAACGCTATTTCAAGCGAAACACCTGGTTTGGTTTACACAGCCCACTTTCCGCACTAAAATTGTAATTTCTTATATTATAGAGAAATAGAAAAGGCGATTTTGCAAATCGCAAATTCTTAACTCTA
>JAFGWI010000018.1 GCA_016937215.1 Spirochaetales bacterium
AAAAGCTTAAAAGATGCAAATAAATTCTATAAAAAATGGGGGCAAAAAGTATTATATAACTTTCGTAGATTTTACACCCCAGGCGTTACCCCTTCGGGGCCGGGCTTTCCGCTTAAACTCCTCGCCTGCTAAACTTCAATAAAGCAATTATATCCCTGAAACAAAACCAATGCTCATTAAAAACAGGCAGGCTGTGGGGTAACGCTGCAGTCCCTAACGCGTTAATAACCAATCACCTTAATATAGCTCAACAATATCAGCCTGAAAAACAGGGCAGTAAAAAAAATTTTCTTTTCTCCAACAAATAAATAAAATTGTTTATACTTAAAGGATCACACACAAAATATTTTTTTCAGCTGCCCGTCTGTTTATCATTCAGGCTATTGAATACATTAAAAGGAGAACAATATGGAATACCGACGAGTGGGAAAATCAGGTCTGCAAATCAGTCTGCTTTCTTTTGGATCATGGCTTACCTTTGGTTCCAGCCTGGATATTAAATTAACCGAAAGGTGCATGAAATACGCTTTTGAGCAAGGGGTTAATTTTTTTGACAATGCCGAGGTTTATGCCGACGGTGTGTCCGAAGCCATTATGGGGAAAATATTGCCCTCATTCAACCGCATGGATGTGGTGGTTTCCACCAAAATTTTCTGGGGCGGAGAGGGTCCTAACCGGGTGGGTTTGTCACGCAAACATCTTGTTGAAGGAACCAAAGCTTCCTTAAAACGCCTTGATCTGGACTACGTGGACATCCTGTATTGCCACCGTCCTGATCCTGAAACACCGGTTGAAGAAACAGTTTTTGCCATGAACGACCTTATTCGATGGGGACACACCTTGTATTGGGGCACCAGCGAATGGAGCGCCGATGAAATCAAACAAGCCCATAAAACCGCGAAGGAAAATAACCTTATAGGCCCCATAGTTGAACAGCCTCTATATAACATGCTGGTTCGCGAAAAAGTAGAACATGATTTTTCGGACCTTTATGATACAGTCGGCCTGGGGCTCACCACTTTCAGCCCTTTGGCCTCTGGTATATTAACCGGTAAATACAACAATGGAATCCCTGAAAACAGCCGCCTGGCTCAGGTCGGCTGGTTAAAACAATTGGAAAAGAAAAACGGTCATTTGAACCAGGAGGTTTTTGACAAAATCGACAAGCTTGATCAATTTGCCAGGAACTTTGGTTTCAAAGCACACCACCTGGCCATTGCCTGGGTCATGAAAAACCCGCGAGTCAGTTCCGTTATTCTGGGGGCCAGCCGTTTTCCCCAGCTGAAAGATAATTTGACAGCTTTTGACCTCTATGGCAAAATGAAGGAAAGCGACTGGGCTGAGGTCGAAAACATGATAGGCTAATTTTTCTGTGTTTCATAAAAAAATCGCGCCAGATAGGTATTTTATTCGGAAAAATGTACCATATTGGGATATATTTGTGGTTATAGTTATGTGTGGAGGAGGAAGAAAATTTATGAGAAAACCTTTTGTTTTTATATTTTTGGGGCTAGCATTATTGGCTTTAATGAGCTGCAATCCATTTTTCAGGGATTATACCTATCGCGGTTCAGCAATCACAATCGATTCCAACCCTAATTCAAGCGAAATAAATGTAATGGATTACGGCCGTCTAGACAGAGTTATCAGCATCAAATTAACAGGGCTGAGTCATCCTAACGCGGGTGATCTGGAAATCGCTTTACAAACACCGGCAGGCACAATTACGCTTGTCGACAAGGAAGGCGGGGAAGCACATTTTGTTGGTGGTACTGAGGTTTACGAATTTGTTGAATTGGGTAATGAGTCTGGTTTAAATCAACTCGTTAAATACGATTCCGGTTCTGGAGAAATAATAATTCCCGCAATCTATCAAGCAAATAGCACTTTTAAGCCGGGAAACGATGAAATTAAGGGCGCATGGACTTTACATATTTACAATGCAAGCGGTATAAGTGGTTCGCTGGCTTCCTGGGAAGTAACAGTTTCTGTTAATTCATATAATTAATATCCAGCTTTGAAATTCCAAACCCATCCCTGAATAAAACACAATTTTATTCAGGGATTTTTTTTAACAAGCTATTACTTCAGGCGAATGGTAAAAATCCTGTCCAGATGAATATCGATGAACTGTTTATAAAGACTCTCGGAAATAGCAGAAATTTCCATGGAACCTCCATGACTGTCTATATATTTATAGAAATTCAACAATTTACCAATGCCCGAAGATGTGGTTGAAAACACCGATAACAAATCAAATTCCACGTTTTCGACATTATCAATGGTCATTATTTTCTGAAGTATATCTGATAATTTACCAGCCCCATCAGAGTCTATATTGCCATCAACCGCTACTCTTATTCGAGACCCTTCCTGACTGTAATTTACTTCCATTTTATCCCCCTTGTGGAATTCGCTTTTTAAACAAACGGATAGATCTTCCGTTATTATCATAAGTTATCTTCTGAAAATATTTATTGATGAGTATGATTCCTTTACCGGAACTGGTAAGTATTTCCTGCCTTGTTGGTGTTGTATCATTTATTTTTTTCAAAAAAGAAACCGTATCAAAACCTTTACCCTGATCCTCAATTTCAATCATCATTTCATCACTGTTCGAAAAAATCCGGCATTTAATCAATCGCTTTCCATAATCTTCATGGTTCATGCGTAGAAGTTTTAATTTTTCATATTCATCACTATCATTATAAGACTGAGGCCTTAAATTTGAATCCAGTTCAAGATTACCGTGTTCTATGGAATTGGTAAAAGCTTCTTCCAAAGCCAAGGTAATCCCATCGCTTTCATTTTTATGAATATAATTTCCCATTTCCATAATTCGTGTAATATCGGAACATAATGGACTAATAACCACATCGCATGACTTCCATTCAAATTCAACATTCAAACAAACCAAGCCACTTATATGTTTAAAAAAATTGTCTTTTCTCTTTCTTATGGTTAAAATTCTCATAAAACTTTTTTGCACTTCATTAATATCAATTGGACTGAAAAAAAATGGCAAATTATGATGATTAATATAAGTATAAATCAAATTTCGTTTATCATATTCAAGGCAAAAAATGCAGAAGGATTCATAAATATGAAGTTTATGGCGTTTTATAAATTTTATATCATTCTGATTATTTATCTTTATCAATAGGATATCATCTTCTTTTATATCATGAAAAATTTCATGATATAAATAGGTGTTTTCCTGGAGATTTAAGTCATGACTCACCGCGTATTCGTTGATAATCGATATTTCCGACTTTTGGAATCCACAAGCCAGAATATTTGAAAAATTCACAGACATACTATATTAAATTGTATTGATTTACATCCAAATATCAATAAACGGAATGAAAAAAAATAATTTTTCTAAGGATTCAGCAAATAGCAGGAATGCCGAAATTCCAATAGGATTTTATCACAATACCCTATATTCGCCATTTCGAAAAACCTCGCATGAGAAATCTTTGCTCCATAGCGCATAATATTATAGCCAGGATGATTACAAATTAAGAACATCCAAATGACAGGTAACTAGCGCGATATAAATATGTAAACCCATATTTCTTTAGTATTTTTACTCACATTCTAATTTGCAAGAAAGCCATTCTTTGCTATAAAATAACAGGTCTTTTAACTTGCCGCATTTTTCATGAAATATCCTAATAATTTCAGAAACAAAACATGATTGTCATTTTTAAATAATCATCTAAATAATTGGTTTTGTACTTGAATCCAAAAGCTTAAATTATATAATTCCTAGTGGAGAGATATGGAATGTTTTACCTAATTAGCACAGACAAGAGCAGACTCGACGGTATTTCCAGGGCATTGAAGGAATGTGAAATGGAATTCCAAAGTTTTGAATGGAATACATTTAACAAAATCGAAAAGGGAATCTATATTATTGAAAATTTTCCTGATGACCCAAAATACGGAATCAAAATTGACAAACTAATCGAAAGCGGCAACCATATCATCTCTATTGCTCACAATTCTTCTTATACTCAATTTTCCGATAAATCCATTTTAAAGCTAGCCCCATGTTCAGGTTTAAAAGAGATAAAAGCCGTTTTAGTATGGCTCGATGCCCAATCAAATTCAACACAGCAATTACAGGACCTTAATCATCAATTAAACAGCAGAACAAGGCAAATCGTAACCGAATTATCATTGGCAAGCGAACTTCAAAAAAACTTGCTTCCAAAACATTTTCCAGATGACCTTCCCATCAATTTTGAAAAAAAATATCTGCCCCATGCCTATATTGGCGGTGATTTTTTTGATATCATTCGGCTCAGCAACAGTGAAATCGGAATATTAATTGCCGATGTTTCAGGCCATGGTGTAGCGGCAGCCTTCATTACGGCCATGTTAAAATCTGTGTTCAATTATTTCGCGCCAGGAGTTCACTCTCCTGCCAAAACACTTTCCTTACTAAACCAGGAATTTGTTAACCGTATTCATGACAATTATATCACGGCTTTTTACGCGATCGTGGATACAAAACAAATGACCTGTAAATGGTGCAATGCGGGTCATCCCAGGCAATTATTGTTCAGAAAAAACGGTAAAATAATTGAAATCTCGGAACTCAGAAACCGCAGTTTTTTTATTGGAATGTTTGATCAAACTGTTTATGAAGATGAAGAAATTCAATTAAAACCAGGTGACAGATTCTTGTTTTACACAGACGGCATAATAGAACTGAATAATTCTGACGGGAAACCCTTTGGCCTAAATCGGGTTAAAAACATATTCATTAAAAACTCCGACCTCGGTATCAGCAATATATCAAATGACCTGATGCAGGAATTAATGATGTATATGCCAGGCAGTGTTTTTGAAGATGACATTACTTTATTAATAATGGAAATCATGGAGGATTTGTAAAATCAAATGCCTCTGGCCATTGAAGATAGGGCAACTGGGCCTTCAGCTCCTTTAATCTCGATGTTCGCTTTTGTATAAAGTCTTTATATCTGTCGGATTCCGGTTGCAAGGCCTTATGTTCAAACATGGATATGAGTTTTTCCAGTTTTTCGATATGAATCAAATCCTCTTTTGAAAAGCAAATTCTTGAAAAGCCTTTCATTATATATTCAATAGCCTCAGGTGAGGGATGCACCAGATCTGAAGAATAATAACGGTAATCCCTTAATTCATCGAGCATGATTTCATAAGAGGGAAAATAAAAAACTTGCCGCTGATCAATAATTTCCTCAATCGCGCATCGTAAAATTGCTTTGCTTAATGAATTCTCGGTCGCTTTATCGCGCAGATGCCTGACAGGACTCAGAGTAAAAATAATTATGGCTTCCGGGTTTTCGAAACGAATCATTTTAATTATTTGTATAAGCTGTTCAACGGCTTCCTGAATTGTGATTTTCCGGCGAATAAACTCATTAGAAGCAAGTCGATGACAATTATTCACAACCAATCCTGTCGATTTCCGCTGATAAACAAAGGCTGTTCCCAGTGTTAAAATACAGCATCCTGTCTTTTTTAAAAAATCCTTAGCTCGATTGAGCAACACCTCAATTGTTTGTATATAATTCTCGATATTATTTTGTGAAAACATGGAATGAAAGGAAGTGTGAAAATACAAGCCATCTTGCTTTTCTATGTCCTTTACATTAAAAAGTGAAGGATTCAAACACATCTCAATACAATCTTTTAAAGAAAGAGGATTATAAATATTGCCATGAGGTATTTGCAGTTGCTTAATGAAGCGTTTTTTCATCCATAAAGCTAGATTGTTCGAAAAACAGGAACCAGCAAAAAAGAAAGAATCCTTTAGAGATAAGTTGAATCGAAGGTCATCAATATAAACCGGTGTAACCTGCTTTAAATAAAAATCACTTATCCTTTTATCCATATCCCATGATTTGTATAATTTGGCATCTTGTCAAGAAGCTTGAACATTCAGGCTTGTCTCCATGCTATCCCGGAAAAGCGGAACTTTTCCGGGAAAATAACTAATAACGAATCTCTGAAAATATGGATTTAATTTTAGCAATCAATGTTGGATGGTTTTTATATTCATACAGGATATCCAGACCATTAAGCGCTTTAACACTTTTGCCGTTTGTTCGAATACGAAGAAGTTGACCCACCGTTCCCTCGATCAGAATTCTATCCTGATCGTAACGAATATTCAGCAAGGAATCATCCTGAGCAATAAGACGGTGATAGATATCCCGAATTGAAAGCCAGGTCATCCAGGGATAATGCTTTTGCTGAAACTGAATGATATTTTCAAACTCAGCCAATAATGCCTTCCAGCTTTTACCCTTTGAACGAAATGGATCAAACACATCATCAGGATGAATAAAATGGCTTATCAATCCAGGGCCGGAAACGCCGGAAGCCATCAAGGTTCGGGTGCTGTTGCTGATTTGATACCCAAAGGTAATACGAGGCAGATAATAGGTTTCCGGCATAATAGGATGTGGACCGATGGTGGTATAGGTTTCTTCCTCAACCCCCCAACGCAAGGCAGAAATAATTTTAATCGAGGGGAATTCATTTTTAATCGCCGCAACACCTTCTTCAGAAATGATATTATTCACAGCAACATAAGCAAAAGGAAGAGTCCCTTCACCAAAAAGATTTTTCCAGACGCGCGCGCCTTCTCGTAACGAGGCTTCCATGGCAGTCACACTGGGCCAGGCATTAATGTTAACCTCGGTTTTATCACGTGTTAAGGACATATGATTGTATCCGTGATAACCCATTTCAATATTATTATTCAGAATTTCCATGGCAATATTGTAGGACATATTGTTTTCAGCCACAAAAAACTCTCCACCTGTAAAGGGAGGTTCCACCACAGCGTTATAATTGAATACCAAATAGCTGCTATAGGGAATTTTATACTTTGCAAACAAATCTTTAATGTCGGGCCACCAGATTTGTGTGTAAAATTGGGTGTCTGTCATTTCAGGAGGCAGCTGGTCTTTTTCAATATTATACATAGGCAATGGCCAATCATCGATGAACATATGAGCGCTGCCTAAACTCGATGAAACCCCTATTGGCAATAACGACAAGATGGATTCAACAATCAGACCCATATTCTCGGCGCCAAGAAACCCATCCCAATTCCATATAATGTACTTACCCTTACCATTATTACCAGACCAAAGCATGGGGTAACCATCATCCAGTGAAACAGCTAGAATAGTGTTGTTTGCATTGGGCTTAAAATAGCCAGGTTTCCAGTAAAAATTGTTTTGTACCAATTCAAGGTTTTCGCCTAAGGTAAAACCCATTTTAATTCGATAGCCTTCTTTTTCTTCTTTTTGATTTATTTGGACAAACTCCGAATTAAACAGCTTGGGCAAACTCTGAGAATAGAGGGGTAATAAAGTGCAAATACTACCACCATTAGCTAAATAGTCTTGAAAAATCTCGGGTTTCAATTTTTGATCATTACTTAAAATCAGGACAATGGTTTTATAGCTATTGAGTTCTCCTGACAGGAGAAATTCAAACCATTCGCTTTCTATAATATCATGCTTTATTTTACTACGTTTCAATAATTCATGGGTCATGGTAGTAATTTTTTTGGAATAAGGTTCGTTGCTGTTGGTTAAGAGCAAAACTTTTTGACCTTTAGGCTGCCCAAATAGAGCAAGCTTTAAATATTTTTCAAAATCAATAAGCACATTTACTTTGCCATTTTCCTGTCTGTAAATGTATTGAGAAAAAACAAACCCTCCGGACCTGTTCGTGACAATAACAGGACTAGGGTCAATATTCATATCCTTGCGTTTTATTGAAAGGTAAACATCCATTTCACGATCCACTGGAAAAAAAGTATAATAAAAAGAGGATATTTGGGCATTCTGCGGTCCGCCTTTTTCAACAATTTCCGGTACTTTGGATGCGATTTCGATTAAATTACCATCGTTTGTCCAGTCTCCCAAATACCAGAGCCCCAGTTTTGACAGGGTTAAATTGACCCGAGCCGGATCCACATAGGAATCCTCTTCTTTTCGATTCCGGTACTGCCATGCTCCCAGATTGTCTATCACAAGGAATTTCCGGCCCGATTTAATCATACGGTCCATAAAGTCAAGATAAGAATCCGGATCAGCCATGGAAGATGAGCGATACCATGAAATGACAGCTCGAACATTTTTAACGGTAAATGAATCTGGTATACCTGAATCAATATCCCAATATTCCATCACAAAGCCCATTTTTTGAAGAATAACTGACAGATAAAAAAAGATTTCATTTTCCTTGTCGCTTTGCTTATCCGAGGATTTATATAATGCCAAAATCTTATTACCAAACAATCGAATAGAATTATCTATTCGTCCAAATCGATAAACCTTCCCGGCAGGGTGGGACAAAAATTCATTGGAAATATTTGACACATCTGGTGTGCCGGTAGAATTACTGGATAAGGAATTACCTGTTAATTGATCACAAGCTGTAAATAAATACAGACTAAGTACTAAAATAATCATTTTTACCAAGCTTCCTTTTTTTAATATAAAATGATTGATCATAGACATAAAATAAATTTCCTTTCCGTTCTACGATTTAAGTGTATATATTTTTTTTTAATAATCCATAGAAAATCCACATATTCTGCCTAGGGATAAGAAGTTTGAAATAACCTTAATCCAGACCATAGTGGCTTAGTTCTTTGTGAAGATTTTTAAAGTATTTTCCAAAGAAAAAAAATCGCTTACCATCGTGAAAAGCTATAAATGAAAAAAATCCTAAAAAAGTGATTTGCATTTTTCCCAAGGGCTTTGTACACTATTATGGGGAGGGGAATAGAAAGGACAAAACATGAAAAAAGCCCTTTTATTCATTCTCATAATATTAACAGGCTTAGCCATTCCATTAACAGCAGAAAGCAATGGTTTTTATCACAGCGTTGTCTGGAAAGACACCTTGATGGATATTTCACTAAAATATCAGGTGGGTCTTGATGAACTGGCAAAGATCAACGGAATTTCCAACTGGAACCTCATTTTTATCGGCCAAAAACTATGGATACCGAAAGCAACATCTTCGAACACCAATAAAGTGAATGTCTATATTTATCATGTCAAGTACGGTGACACCCTGAGCTCTTTGGCAGAAAATTTCATGGTGACCATCTGGGATATTGCGTCTATTAACCGAATTTACGACCTGAACCGCATTTATATCGGCCAACAACTATATATTCCCGTAAACTGATTTTTTCGGGCGTTGCCTGGGAAGTAAATTCTGTTAAAAAGTATTACCCTCATTTTTTTATCAGCCAAAATATTTTCTATAGCGGATTAATCGTTGTCATTCTGAACGCAGCGAAGCGAAGTGAAGAATCCCAGTTGTCTAAAATCGTG
>JAFGWI010000003.1 GCA_016937215.1 Spirochaetales bacterium
GAACACGGAAGTTAAGCTCTTCATCGCCGATGGTACTGCCTTTGGGTGGGAGAGTAGGTCGTTGCCAGGTATTTTTTTATTAATTCACAATTTCTGCCAAATCATATTTCAAATAATAAAATAGTCGAGGCTTTTGCAAAACTGAGATTTTGCAAGAACCATAAAAATTGCGGATAAGTTAATTTATTACCGGGAAAAATTCATTAATTTATAGCTATTTGTTAATGGTTATTCTCAGGACTTTTGCTATTTGCTCAGTTTTTTTTGATATTCCGATCATTTTCTAATATTATTGAAACTTAAGTAATTTAAATTTTTAAAATCGCCTTTACCATAGTTAAAGCCACCTACTTTACGAGTGTCTTTACTTATAACATAGGACTTTCATAAAGTGACCTATTGATTAGGGAAAGCGATTTGTAACCTTTGTTTATCAATTTTGTTTATTAGATAAAAGAAAAAATAATGATTAGGCAAGTTTTTTTCTCCTTTACTTGTCTGGTTTATAGAGCATTAAAAGCTGTTTTGAGGTTTTCAAAACAGCTTTTTTTATGAGAAAGGATAACAAAATGGGCATTGCAGCCAACTCTAAAGCTGCGTATACTTAAATCATGAAGGCCGTGCCAGAGAATTCTTATTCGGAAAAAATGGTAAAAATGCAAATCATCGCGCGAGGGGTTACTGATCCCTTTGTGATTCAGGCCATGAAAACCGTACCTCGCCATTTTTTTGTTGAACATGTAGAGATTTCACAGGCCTATGGTGATTTTCCTCTTCCAATCGGTTATGGTCAAACCATTTCTCAGCCCTATATGGTCGCGTTAATGACGGAATTATTGAATTTAAAGAAGTCTGATTGTGTTCTTGAAGTTGGAACAGGTTCGGGGTATCAGACCTCTGTTTTGGCCAATATCGTTTCTATGGTCTATACTGTGGAAAGAATCGCCCCTCTGACTCAAAAAGCACGACGAATTCATTGCGATATGGGAATTACTAATATTGAGTACAAAACAGGTGATGGTTCTGTTGGTTGGGCTGAAAAGGCTCCCTTTAATAAAATTATTGTTACAGCGGCAGCACCCAATATTATTGAAGATTTGAAATGGCAATTGGCTGACAGGGGAATTTTGGTCATTCCTGTTGGTGATTATCGCAGCTATCAAAAGTTAATGGTGGTCATTCGGCGAGGCGCGTTCTTTGATGTGTCCGAAAATATAGGCTGCCGTTTTGTTCCATTAATAGGCCACAAGGGGTTTTGGGTGAAACCGAATGACTACTGAAGCCATTTGGCTTTTATTCGCGTTAGGGACTGGAGTTATGCTTAACTGCTTTTTCAAAAGCAGTTAAGTAAAGCGTTTTCACGCGGATGATTTCCGCGTGAAAACCTTCGAAGGCAAAGCCGGAGTAACGCAAGGCCCGGCCTGCCTTGCCCCTGGGCGGCAGGTAAGGCCCATAAAATCGGAATAACATTTTTCAAACCAGTTGATTTTTCATAAAAAACGCATAAAATTTTGCAAATCACCATAAAATCTTTTATCATATAAAATATAGAAAAATTATTTGTATCAAGAAAATGATAGGAGCATTTTATGGTAGAGGTTGATAATAAAATCCAATTGGTGACCTTTCAATTGGGTAATGAAAAATACGGGATTGATATCATGGATGTGAAGGAAATCGTGCAAATGAAGGCTATTCGACCGATTCCCAATGCTCCCATATATGTAGCCGGGATTTTGAATTTGCGCAGCATGATTTATCCTATCATTGATTTGCATCGGCGTTTTCGAATTGAAAAACCCGAGCTTTCCGAGGATGATGAATTATTAAGCGGTTTTGTGATTATTAGCGTGGAGGGTAGACAAATCGGCATTATTATTGATAAAGTATCTCGAGTTGTGCCGATCAATACTCAAGATGTTCAGCCGCCCCCCAAGGTTATTTCAGGGATAGGGACTGAATACATCAAGGGTGTAATAAGTGATGAAGGTGAATATTTGATTATACTGGATATACACAAGCTTTTTGATCCGCGCGAACTACAACAATTAGATAGGTTAAGCAGGTAAGTAGCTGTAAATTTTTATGATTCCAATTAAAAAACCCACGATTAAGCGCAAGGACATGGATAGTGTTCTATCCTGCATGGTGTCCGATGATATTGGGCCTGGTACTTTGTCAGGTCAATTTATCGCGAAAGTTTCAGATTACCTTCAGTGTGACGGCGGTCTGGCTTTTGCCAATTACTATTTTGCTATACGCTTTGCTTTTAAGACTCTTGGATTGGTGGCGGGTGACAAGGTTATAACCTCGGCTCTGTCGCCTGCATTGTATATGCAGGTTTTTGAAGATCTTGAGTTGATACCCTTGGTTTCCGATGTGGATCCTGATTCAGGAACCATTTTGCCAACAGAGGTTGAGCGTTTGTCCGCTGATAATGAAATTAAAGCCATTGTTGTTCATTATCCTCTGGGAATTGTGCCTGATATTGATGCCATATTGGTTTATGACATCCCGGTAATTGAGGATATTTCCCAGGCTTTCGGGGCCGTCAAAAATGAGGCTAAATGCGGGTCATTGGGAAAGCTCGCTGTTGTTTCAACCGATGAGGATGGCATCATTACATCCGGCGGCGGCGGTTTGCTGCTTGTGAACGATAAAAAATACTTTCCCTCGCTCAAGGCTTTAAGCGAGTCCCTGGCCAAAGAGTTTTTCATGCCTAATTTAAACGCATCCCTGGGTTTGTCGCAGATACGTAAAATCGGTGATCTGGTAGAGCGCAGAAATGAAATTGGTAAAATTTTCGCTCAATCTTTATTAAAATCGCGCCATAAAACACTTATTCAGAAAATTGAAGCTGATTCTGTTTACTATTCTTTTCCTGTGTTGATCAATTCGACCATGAATGATGTGAGGAAATTCGCGCGGAAAAAGAATGTTGATACTGAACCTGCTTTTGGTCATAGTCTTTTCACCATGATCCCGGAGCTGGAAAACAATCATTATTATCAGAATGCCAAAAGTCTGGTTATGCGTTGTTTGATTTTTCCCTGCTATCCAATGTTGGGTAAACAGAATGTTATTTTGATTTCCAAAATTCTGGCTGTTTTGCCTTGATTCAAGCATAAGGCTTATGGCCATCTTTTTTATTGATTTTTTTAGGGTTTTGGGTGCCTGGCCAGGTTATTGCAGCAAAAAACAGCTTTTATTGCCATTTTTTTATTAAAAATTCAATTATTTGATATTCAAAGCTTTACAAAACACCCTATTTATCAGTAGGATTAATGTCAGGGTATTATGCGTAAAATTCGATCAATCCTGATTATTACAAATAAAGAAAAGACTCTTGCCAGAAAAATCCTTAACCAGATGCAAGGATATTTTCATGAAAAAAATATTTGCACCCATGTGATTGCCTATCAGGGTGGTGTTAGACGTTTGGTCAATGAAGACATTGATCTGGCTATTTCTCTTGGCGGTGACGGAACCCTGCTTTATTGCGCTCGTCTTGTGTGTGAATATCAAATTCCCATTATGGGGATCAATCTGGGTGATTTCGGTTTTTTAACCGAGATTCGTTGTGACGAGTGGAAATCGGCTTTTGAAGCCTATGTTGAGGGGGTTTTGACCCTGAGCAGGCGTTCCATGCTTCAGGTCCAGGTTCATCGAGGGGAAACCCTGTTTCCGGTTTTGATAGGCTTAAATGACGCTGTTGTTTGCTCAAACGGCATTTCAAAAATTATCAAGCTGAGTCTGAATCTCTCCTCGTCAAATGTAGGACGCTACCGCGCGGACGGGGTAATTGTCTCAACTGCCACAGGGTCAACGGCCTATTCCATGGCAGCCGGAGGTCCTATTCTGCATCCAGAAATGGAGGCCATGATTTTGAATCCGATTTGTCCCTTTACTTTGTCCAATCGGCCTTTGGTGGTGCCAATGAACGAGACCATTGGTATTGAAATTGAAAAGGAGCAGCGGACAGAGATTATACTGACAGTGGATGGTTATGATATCTTTCCACTGGCGCCGCTTGATAAAATCATTATCAAGCGTTCCGAACACACCGGATTGATTGTGAATTCCCATAAACGGAATTTTTATGAAGTATTAAGATCCAAATTGAATTGGTCGGGAGAACCCAATGCTTGAAGAACTGAACATTCATAACTACGCCTTAATCGACAGAGTCAATATCAAGTTTGATTCAGCTTTTAATATTCTTTCCGGCGAAACTGGCGCGGGTAAATCAATTCTGGTGGGGGCATTGGGCTTGTTAATCGGAAAAAAAGCGGATCCAGGGGCGATTCGGAACGGCGCCTCGGAAATTCTGGTATCTGCCTTAATCAATATTGAAAAAAATGATGATGCCCGCCAATGGCTTCAATCCAGGGGAATCGAGGACGAGGAAGGTACCATTATTTTACGGCGTGTGGTCAAGGAAAACGGCCGCGGCAGCATATATGTGCAGTCAGCCCCTATTCCGCGGGCCGATTTGGAAGAATTGGCCGCACTTATTTTTGATATGCACGGCCAGCACGAGAACCAATCCCTTCTTAAGGCTTCCAATCATCGCCGCTTGCTCGACCGCTATGGAAGAACCGAAGCCGATGCCCTGGATTTTAACCGCAGTTTTTTGAAACTGACCGAGCTGCGCGATCGTTTTAATTCCCTTGTGACATCTGAACGTGAGCGCCTTCGGGATATGGAGATTCTCGAACACGCTATTAAGGAAATTGATGATTCCCAGATTTATGCCGGCGAAGAAGAAACCCTTGAAAAAGAGCATAAAATTCTCGTGAATCACGAGCAGTTATTCCGTTTGGTAGAGCAAAGCTATTCGGCTTTATCCGAAAGCCGCGGAGGCGCCTTGAGTTCATTGCGTGTGGCCAAATCCAACCTGGAAGAAATATCGGGTATTGATTCCGGTCTATCTGCCATGAATAACCGCCTTCAGGATGCCTTTTATGAAATAGAAGACCTGGCAGATGGTTTGCGTCAATATAAATCCTCTGTGCAGTTTGACTCATCACGGCTTCAAATTTGCGAAGAACGCCTTTCATTGATTCATCATCTTAAGAAAAAATACGGCGATACCATTGAAGAGGTTCTTGAGTACCGCCGAAAAGCTCAGGACCAGCTGGAAAGCATTCAAAACTGGGAAGAGGACAAGCAGCACCTGAAGCAGGAAATCCAGGAAATTGAAAAGCGGATTCGGCAATTGGCAACCACCTTGAGCCAGAAACGGAAAACCGCTGGTTCGGAACTTCAAAGCCGCGTTGAAGAAGAATTAAAACAATTAGGCATGCCAAAGGTTAGGTTTAAGGTCGAAATTGCCGAAAAAAAGAATGAGGAAGGTAAAATTGTCTATACTCCCTGGGGAATTGATGAAATCGAGTTTCTGATTTCGCCTAACCTTGGCGAACCCTTCAGGATGATGCGTAAAATCGCCTCGGGCGGAGAAATTTCACGCATCATGCTGGCCCTGAAAACCGTTTTGGCTGATTCTGACAATATTGGCGCCCTGATTTTTGATGAAGTCGATGCCGGAATCGGGGGCGAAGTGGCTATTTCCGTTGGTGAAAAACTGAAACAGCTTTCGAAAAACAAACAGGTTTTGTGCATCACCCATTTGGCCACCATCGCGGCCCGGGCTGATCATCACCTCAAGGTAGAGAAAGCAGCTGAAAAAGGCCGTACCTTTACCAGGGTCACTGCCATTAAAGGCGCAAAGCGGGTTGAGGAAATTTCCAGAATGCTTTCTGGTGAAAAGGAAGATGACTTGTCGCTTCAACATGCAGAAGAATTGTTAAAGCGCTATGGATCACTTTGATATTTTTTCCCGGCAGAACGGCAAGCTTTGTTTTATTCGGGAAATGAGGATGAAAGATGGCAAAAGTAAGTGAAAAGGCAAAACGAAAATACGCTGAAAGCATCAAAGGCTATAAAAAGGTAATTGCCACTTTACTTGAAAAAGAACATAAATCCAGACTTCCCCTCAAAAAAGGTGATTATTCGGCAAATAAAACCCGCATTGAACTCGCTGATCTGAATGTTACCCTTGTTTCCTATTATGTTGTTCTGAACCAGGTTTCTCTGAGCATGCTGGGCGTGAAAAACGAAAATTATCTTAATGAAGGCCGAAAAGCATGCTACAAAGCCATTATTTATCTGGAAGAAGCCTTCACAAATCTCATCGATGCCTCTTTTTCAGAATACGAATCCTGTCACGAGCAAGTCGTGAATGTTAACGATAGGGTGCGCTACCAGGTCATTCAGAAGCTCGGTTTTTCCATTCAATCAGTAGAAGACGGATTTGGCGCCAATTCCAAGTGGAAATGGTCATTTGTGGAGCTTTATGGACGCTTTTCCGTGGTGGCCAAGAATATCCTTGACCTGAAAAGCCTTTATAAAAAGCTGGATCCCCGTTTTGAATTCTACAACGAGTGCCTTGAGCATCTCCAGATCGTAAAGCGCATGCTTCAGCGATCAGCCGATAAATACCGTGAAAAGTATGAGCTCTCCACTCAGCGCATTGATGATATGCGAATGGCCATAAATTATCTGGCCGCCTATAAACGTATTATCATTGTTCTGGGTGAAACCAATCAGCTGGAAAATATCAAGAAAAAAATTGAAGTCTGGATGACAAAAATGGAAAGCGATATTAAAAAAAAGGAAGTCGGCAATAAACCCCGCTGAATCAAACTTTTCCCTCACTGGCCTTTGTTATTTTTTTCCGAGCGTCTGATTGTTTTGGGCGTTACCTGCCGCCCAGGGGCAGGGCAGGTCGGGCTTTCCGCTTCAACTCCTCGCAGAACCAATAAAATCATCAATCCCTAAATATTCAATTACAAAGAAAATTAATCATCCGGTCTGCTGTGGGGTTTCCGCTTCAATCCCTAACGCGTTAATCACATGAATTGTTATGAGCTTATCCAATATTAAATCCTGATCGTCGCGCTACAAAAAAGGCAGAATCTCTTCGAACTATGATTAGAATGTAAAACAGCTGGAACTCCTTTATAAAGCCTGGGGTTCATTGCCTTTGGTCCTGGATTCTGCCTATCTGTAACCAAGTATCGGCCAGGTGAATCCGACTGGCTTGGGACTGACGATACACTTGCTATTTAGTCAAGAAAATTAGCTGTTTGTCCTTGTATCTTTAAGCGAATTTCTGTCTCATAAATCAGAACCCAGGAGTATGGTGAAATTAACTTTGTATCAATTTTAGTAACACCCATGTTTTCCGATGTTATCCTGAGGAGGAACGACGAAGAATCTGAGCTGTCTAAGCTGGTAACAGGCCGATCATGTGTGCAAACAACTTGAACATAAGGCAAGGTGTTCCCATTTAACTGAGATGCTTTACTTCACTGCATTCAGAATGACAGCTATGTACCTGTCGAATAGGTGCCAATTTTTTTAATTTTTTCTATATCGTTTCGGATTTGTGTTTAAATATGGAAAGCCTGTTCTTGACATGAAACCCGGCTTTTTAATAGGATGCAAATAAATGTGCTGATCTTTCTGTAACAGCTACAGGTCTGGTTTGGGAAGGGAAAAGGATTGAAAGAAAAAAGAAAAAGCAGGGCTGTCCTGATTATTGCGCTTGTTCTCTTTTTGGCTGTGTTTATTTTTCCCAGGAGAAGCAGTTTTGAACAAAGCTTTCTCCCTGTTGGGGTAATAAATCTTGAGGAACAAGCAACATTGCCCCCCAGTTTGATGGTGCAAGACAGTTTAATTCTATTTGAAAACTCAGCTTATTTTGTTTATTTAAAAGAAGATTTGTCAGTTGAAAAAGTGCTGGCTAAACCAGGAGCTGTGGCAGTATCTCCTAGGGGTTATATTGAGTACTCTCAGGTACAAAATGATTATCAAAGTCTGATTTGGAAAAATCCTGACGGCGGTTTTAGAAAAAGTCTGAATTATCGGGGGTATCCCTGGTTTCAGTGTCAGGGGAACCGTCTTTTTCTGGTTAATCCGCAATCCAGCGGTATAAAGGAAATTGATAGTGATGGTGATATTTTGTATGAATTCCAGTATCCCTCGATTCTGACCAATCTGACGGCAAACTGCGAGGGAGAAGCAGCCATGGGCTGGCTTGATGGTAGTATCAATGTGCTTGATCAATCGGGTAAGGAAATTTTTCGCTTTACTGACAGTTTTTCCCGTATCAATGTCAATTACGCTCTGGTTCTCTCAGAGTCCGGTGATTATATGGCAGCGGTTAATGGAATTGACACCCAGAATCTTCTATTGTTTTATAAAAGGAAGGGTGAATTCCAAAGGCCGGGTATATTAGCTCTGGATTCGGACTTAAGATATGAAATGCTTTTGAAATTTTCTCTTGATAAAAAAGCTTTATTTATTGAGCAGAGCTCTTCTCTTGTGTTGGTTAAGTTAAAGGGTTTAAAAAAGTATAATCTGGAACTAAACGGGGCTTTACTTGCTATGGCTGAAGGGCTTGAAAATAACTTGATTTTTACAGCCTGTGACCTTTCCGAGCAGGAGTATACCCTGAATGTGTTTCACAAACCTGATCGTTTTTTAGGCGCGAGTCAAAGTGCCTATCGCCCTGTTGATCTAAAAGTCCTGGGTGGGCGGCTTTATTGTCTTTTTGAGGAATATTTAATCTGCTATGCCATTAAGGGGGTTTTAACATTATGAAATACCTTCTTGTAGGGGTTTTTGCTTTTCTGGCTCTGGCTCTTTTTGCCTTTGATTGGCCTGTTAGCCAGCCTGTACCGGTAATGACTTTTGGGCAAAAAAAGGGTGATTCACTGAATACCGGAATCAATATTGCCAGTTCAGGCAAAGTTGTGGCAGCAGAGAGCGGGGAAATTATCTTTTTTCATAACCAGAATAAAGGTTTGCCTTCTCCTCTTGGTAATTTTATGGCGATTCATCATGGTGGAGGAGTTGAGACGGTTTATGGCCATTTGGAAGGGCCTCTTGATGTTTTGGCTCCCACTGTGGTTAAAAGGGGTGATGCCATTGCATTGCTCGGAACATCGGGGTCCACCATTGGCGGCAACCTTTTCTTTGCCATGATAGATATAAATGAAAATGAAATTGTAAATCCTGTTCAGCTGTTATCGCCTCCGCTGGAAGACTCAATAAAGCCGCAAATGCGAAATGCTCAATTACTCATTAATAATCAATGGTATTCCTTTGGTAAAAATGTTTTGTTTCCTTCAGGGAGAGCTCGTTTCTATGCTCAGGTTTTTGACCGTATTAATAATGGAAAATATGATGTTTTACCCTATGAATTGGTATTGCATATGAATGGTATTGAAATGTCTCGACTTGTTTTTAATTCTCAGGTTTTGTCGAAAGCATTGCTGGTAATCAAGAATAGCCCTCAGGATGATGTGGCCTTGTATAATGATGCAGGAGCCTTGTATTGTGGCGGTTTTGATTTGGTTAGCGGGAATCACCATGTTTATTTGTATATTTCCGATTTTGCCGGTAATTCATCCTCCTATGATTTTTATATTAAGGTGCAGTAAATATGAAAACCTATTCTTCTAAACCGCTTCGCGCTGAAGAGGTAAGAGAGCTTAACTGTATCCTTTGTTCAGGCACAGCTCAGCGTTTTTTAATGCAAGTAGGTGTTTCGCGATTTGTGAAATGCCTTGATTGCGGCTTGGTGTATCAGAATCCCCAGCCTGTTTTTAGGGATTTACAGCAGAGGTATCAGGGGGATTATTTTCAGTATGAAATTGAAAATGAGCAAAACTTTTTCAATTTAATGAAATTAGGCCTTGAAGATATTGGTCTGAAATGTCCTATGCCCTCTATGTTTGAAAATGGGCGTTTCCTGGATATTGGATGCGCTACAGGGCTTTTATGTGAGTATATGAAGAATTGTGGTTGGGATTCAACGGGTCTTGATATCTGTGGTCCGTCCTGCGCGTTTGGGCGAAGAGAAAGGCAGTTGAATTTGATAAATAAGCCATTGGAACAAGCAGCCTTTGCAGATCAGTCCTTTTCTCTTATTCACGCTTCCCATCTTATTGAGCATGTGGTGGATCCCTGTGGTTTTTTTAAAGAAATTTACCGTATTATGAGCAAAAAGGGTTTTGGCATTTTCACCACACCGAATATTGCAGGTTTTCAGGCAAGAATTTTTGGTTCTTCTTGGCGTTCTGCGATAGAAGATCATCTTTTTCTTTTTGATATCCGGTCTTTTACACAGCTTCTTGAGCAGAGTGGATTCAGAATTTTAAAAAAGATTACCTGGGGCGGATTGGCCAAGGGGCGTGCGCCTGGTTGGATAAAAAGGATTTTGGATTTTATGGCTAAAAAAATGGGATTTGGCGATGTAATGCTTTTTTATTTTTGCAAGCGATAAAACAAACCCATTTGCAGTATAAATCTTGCTTGCAATTTGTCATTTTATATCATAACTTTTTCGGAACAAGTTTATCGGTTAATCCTCTTATTTGTATTTAAGGTCATTTGAATTTCTTAAAATAAGAAAAACTCTGATTTACAGTTTTTGTCATTCTATTATATACTTAACTAGCAAAGAACTGTATTAATTAGAAATAAATTAATGAAGTGTTTTTTTAATTGGGGGTGAAAGGAGGTGTATAGGTCATTCATCTATAAACCAATTTCAAAAAGAGGTATTCTTTTTAAATAAGCGTAATACAAAGTTAAAAAAAAGTTGGAGGTAAAGTTTAAAATGATAAAGAAATTATCAATTATTTTTGTGATTCTCATGCTATTTGCATCTTTCACAGCTTCCGCACAATGCCAAAGTATCACATCAGATTATTCTCATGATGGACAAGGCAGCGGATGTGTTGAAATGACCTGTTTTGGTAATGATGCAAATCCTTGGGAAAGTTACATAAATTCATGGAATATGGATTCCTTAACCATTAATGGGGTTAATATAACCAATCAGTACAAGGGTTATGCGGAAATTGCAAAACCAGCTAATGGTGTATATAGAGTTGAATATAAAGCATCTTATGCTTGGAGTCATTTTGAGATAAAAGGTGTCTGTTCTGGAGGAACTACTATTACAGATCCACCGACAGAGACTCCTACTCCTACACCCACTCCTACACCCACTGAAACAATCGGAACAGGAGATACAAAAGTCTATGTATATCCAGCTAATCAAACAATAACCTCTGCAGGTAATTTTACTATTAGCATTAATATTGATGCTCCTAGTCAAACAGTAGCAGCTTATGGTTTTGACCTAACTTTTAATTCATCTGTAATCAGACCAAATGAATCTGTTGGGCAATATGGTGTTGAAAAAGGCTCAAACGGCTTTTTCGCTGCGTCTAATTTATCGGGCAATACTTTAACCATGACAGGTTTTGATGTAAATGGTGTTGGTCCTGGATCAGCTTTGCAGCTCGTTAAAATTACTTTTGCAACTGTAGCTAACGGAACAAGTTCATTGGGTTTATCCATAAATAATTTAACAAATGCCAATGCGGAAGCGGTTAACGCAAGTTCTGCTAATGGTTCTGTTACGGTTAATACTGGAGGAGGTCCTTCTGCAAAAATCTATATAGCTCCTTCCGCAACAACCATTGGCTCTATTGGCGGCACAGCCACTGTAGCGATTAATGCTGATATTCCAAGCGGCAATGTAGCAGCATACGGATTTATTGTATCCTTTGATTCTTCAATCGTATCAACTACAGCAAGCAGCGTAAAAGCCGGCTCCAAAGGTTTCCTCGCAGCCGCGGCTTTGAAC
>JAFGWI010000194.1 GCA_016937215.1 Spirochaetales bacterium
AGACTAATAGTGAATGCCAATGAGCATTCACGCCATCGAGCAGCAAATGCGAAGCATTTGTGACCAGAGGCCGCATAGCCCGGCCTGCCGGAGGCGGGTAACGTCCAGAAAGTGTGTAAGCTAAACAAATACAAATAATTTATCCGCAATTCTCATTATTCATTCAAACCCTCAGTTTTTAAAGAGCCTCAATTCAAAATAATTTAAGAAATTATTTAAATTCACTGCGGAATGTGGGGTAAATGAAAAAACTTAATAACTATTAGCCATAGAGCATACTATAAAATAAAAATCCGGCAATTTCAAAATTAACTGATAAAAAATATCATAACTGCCACCTTGACTTGACCTTTTCTCCTATCTATCTTATATTAACATTAAGCTAAGTATTAGTGACTGCCAATTGGTAAAACAGTGTTTTTTTAAGTCCTTTTACTGGATAAGCAGATATAAGGGACGAAAAATTCTTGTTAAACAAAACTTGTTACATAACAAGATATGATGTAATCAAAAATAAACAATAGTTAATCAGGACAAAACAGTCGTTAAATATGATGCAAAGTAAAAACAACGAGTAACCGTATGGCAAGGTTGATGATGCCCTCAATGGCAGCTTTAATTCGAACCATACTAAATAGGTAAAAATTGTTTTGAAAAGCTAAATATTAGAACTGGGGTCTTTTCAGGGTCCTTTATGGGCAATGAAATATACTATCCTCTTTGAAGGGTGGTATAATGTGAGTATAAGTACGAAACATAGGCACTCTAACTCTATAAAAGAGTTGGAGTGCCTTTTTTTTTAATAAAAGGAGAAAATTGATAGTATGATAAACCAATCGCAAAGAAACATTATTTCGATCATGGATGAAAAAGATAGTTCCCAATGGCAAAATTGGAAATGGCATATAAAGCATCGCATTCGAACAGTTAAGCAATTTGAAGATTTAACGCGAATCACATTAGATGAAACTCATAAAATCCAATTAGAACAAACACTAAGCAAATTTCCAATGTCCATTACACCCTATTATTTATCACTTATTGTTACCGAGGATTATAAAAATGACCCTATCTTCAAGCAAAGCTTTCCTTCAATACAAGAATTAGAAATTAACTGCAATGAAATGTCCGATCCATTACATGAGGATAAAGACAGCCCGGTTCCAGGGATAACACACCGTTATCCGGATCGTGTTTTGTTTCTGGTTAGTAATATGTGCTCAATGTATTGCCGGCATTGTACCCGAAAGCGAAAAGTAGGCGACATTGATTTTATTCCGGATAAAGATACTCTCGAAAAAGGAATAGAATATATAAGAAACACACCTGTTATCCGCGACGTTCTGTTAAGTGGAGGAGACCCATTTATGCTGAGCGACGACTATCTGGACTGGATATTATCTGAATTAAGTAAAATCGATCATGTGGAAGTTATTCGAATCGGAACACGGATGCCTGTTGTTTTGCCCTATCGAATTACACCTAATTTGATTGAAATATTAAAAAAATATCATCCTATCTGGATAAACACCCATTTCAATCATCCCCGGGAATTAACCAAAGCCTCTAAAAAATCTCTGCGCATGATGGCTGACGCGGGAATCCCTTTAGGGAACCAATCTGTTTTGTTATCAGGTGTTAATGACTGCCCCAGAATCATAAAATCACTTGTCCATAAACTCGTCGCCAATCGAGTAAGGCCCTATTATTTATATCAATGTGATTTATCAGAGGGCCTTCAGCATTTCAGAACGCCTGTTGGAAAGGGAATTGAAATTCTTGAGAGTTTAATCGGACACACAAGCGGTTTTTGTGTTCCAACTTATGTTATTGACGCTCCCGGCGGAGGAGGAAAAATTCCTGTTATGCCGAATTATCTTATTTCATGGTCAACAAATAAGGTTATTCTCAGGAATTATGAAGGAGTAATAACCAGTTACAAAGAGCCCGATTCATATGAACAAACTTTTTGCGATAGAAAATGTGATAAATGCGACCTTCAATTACATCTTGAAGAAGGTATTGAACACTCCATTGGAATAGAAAAACTTCTGGCCGACCATGATGCAACCGTATCTTTAATCCCTGAAGGAAACTTAAGAATGAATAGGAGAAATGATGAAGATTGATGAAATAGTTAATTTCAACGGGGCTCAAATTCAACATGGTTCACTGAACAACCGGATTTATTTAATAAAAATATTTCCGCCAATCACTGACTCGCTTCCAGAGAAATTAATTCACTTGGCCCAATCTCGGAATTACACAAAAATTTTCGGTAAAATCCCCTCTTCACAAAAAAAAATATTTGAAGCCAAAGGATATATTGAAGAAGCTGTGATTCCTGACTTTTTTAACAATAATGAATCTGTTCACTTTATGAGCTATTTTTTAGCAAAAGCAAGATCAATAGATAAAAATCAAGCGCAAATCGAAAATAATATCAAAATAGCAGAAACTAAAGCAAGAGAGGATTTTTATCATCAGGATAATGGGTTTGACATTCAATGCTGCGCGGAAAAGGATCTTCAGGAAATGGCTGCTATTTACAATAAAGTATTTCCTTCCTATCCCTTCCCCATTGGTAAACCGGAATACCTAAAAGAAACGATGAAAAGCCATGTTGATTATTTTTCAGCTAAAGATAATGAAAAAATCATCGCCCTGTCATCCGGCGAAAAGGATATTCAAAATAAAAACGCGGAAATGACCGATTTCGCGACTTTGCCTGAACACAGAGGGAAAGGATTAGCACAGTCCTTGTTAAAAAATATGGAGTACTATCTTTGTAAAAATGGAATAAAAACCTTCTATACAATTTGCAGGGCTAATTCTCCAGGTATGAATATATGCTTCGCGAAATCAGGATATCAATACAGAGGAACATTAATCAATAACACCAATATTTCAGGGCAAATTGAAAGCATGAATGTTTGGTCAAAAAGCATGACGCAAGTTATATCCAATTCACCAGACTAGGAAATTCAATGAACAGGAAAGATAGATGATTATATATATAAAAACAATTTTATATAAATACAGGAAAAGAATATGTACATACAAATGATCAATATTCACGGGTTATTGCGTGGGCACAACATTGAAATGGGACGAGATGCTGATACAGGCGGTCAAACACGTTATGTATTAGATTTAATCTCCTATTTATCAAAAATTGAAACTGTAAAGCAAATAGATATTTTTACCCGACTCATTCGAGACAAAGCTGTATCCAAGGACTATAGCCAGAAAATAGAAATAATCAATTCAAAGTGCAGAATCATTCGGCTGCCTTGTGGTGGTGGAAAATATCTTAAAAAGGAAAAACTTTGGAAACATCTGGATGAGTTCACCGATCAACTCATAGGCTTTATCAGACAATCGGGAAAAATCCCGGACTTTATTCACGGCCATTATTTTGATTCAGGATACATTGCTGGTGAAATTGCCTCTGTTTTTGGTATTCCCCTTATTTTTTCCGGCCATTCCCTGGGAAGAAATAAATTAAAATTTTTAAAAGAAAGCGGTTGGCGTGATGATGAAATTGAATCTGCTTTTAATTTAAAATATAGAATAAATCAGGAAGAAAAAATATTATCACAATCAGATTTGGTTGTTGTAAGTACAAATTACGAAAAAGAAAGCATTTATGGAGACTATCATAATTGTAATATACCAAATTACAAAGTTATTCCACCAGGATTGGATTTGAAAAAATTCTTTCCCTATTATGATTATGAACTTCCTGGATCCCAAATCGATGAAAGATACCGACAAGCAAGGGTTAATATGCAAAAGGACCTCAAACGTTTTCACTTTAATCCCGACAAACCACTTATACTGGCTCTATGCAGACCTGATGCCAGAAAAAATATAGAACTGCTCATTGAAGCATATGGTTCGGACAAGGAATTGCAGGCCATAGCGAATCTGGCCATTTTTGCCGGTATACGGGATAATATTTCAAAAATGGAAGAAGTTGAAAAAAAAGTACTCACCGATATTTTGCTCTTAATGGACCGCTACGATCTTTACGGCAAAATGGCCATTCCCAAACATCATGAGCCTGAAACAGATGTGCCCGAGCTATACCGCCTCGCCGCTTATAGCAGAGGAGTATTTATTAGCACGGCCTTTCTTGAAAATTTTGGTCTCACCTTTATTGAAGCGTCTGCTGTCGGGCTTCCATTTATCGCGACTCCCCTTGGAGGGCCAAAGGATATTGTAAAAAATTGCCAATCGGGATTACTTGTTGATATTTCCGATAAAAAAATAGTAGCCAATGCCATAAAGACCCTTTTGTTGGATCGAAATAAATGGGACACATTTTCTCAAAACGGCATCAATCAAGTTAGAAAACATTATACTTGGGAAAACCATTGTAAACTTTATTTAAAATCGCTGGAAAATATTTCAACCCATTATTCAAATGCAGAAAATTTTCAAGTAAATATTGATCAACGAATCGGAAGAAAAATAGCCAGGTTTAAAAAAATTTTAATTTCTGATATTGATGACACTTTGATTGGTGATGATGATAGTCTGGAAAAGCTTATGGAAATTTTAACTTCAAAAAAGGATGAAATCGGCTTTGGCATCGCGACAGGACGATATTTAGAATCGGCAATTGAAATACTAGAAAAAAAGGGAATAAATAATATAGATATACTTATTACAAGTGTTGGCACAGAAATTTATTATCAGGATAATTTTTTTCAGGATAAGGGTTGGCAAGCCCATCTTAAAAAAAAATGGAAACCCGATAAAATTATTGACATATTATCCTCACTTAACTTTATTAGTCTACAGAAAGATAGTCATACCCAGAGGCAATTTAAAATAAGTTATGATTTAGATCAAAACTCTGATCAAAGAGAATCCATACCCCATATACATTATCTATTAAACAAAAACCACTTAGCCTATAATTTAATTCTCTCTCATGGATCCTTTATAGACATTCTTCCTTACAGAGCTTCAAAAGGAAAAGCAATAGCCTACCTGTCAAACAAGTGGAAAATACCAATCGAAAACATAATCACTGCCGGTAATTCCGGAAATGATGCTGATATGTTGACAGGAAATTTAAATGGTATAATTGTGGGTAATCATGAACATGAATTAAACAATCTTGAAGGAAGCAATAAAGTCTTTTTTTCTAAAAAAACATATTCAGAGGGCATTATTGATGGGTTGTTCCATTTTGGAGTCATATAATGAAACAAAAAAGAAAGGGGAAATAATGAAAGTAAAAACTGAAAAAAAGGAACTGGTTTTCAGGTGCGAAAAATGTCTGGCAAAATTAAAAGCCAAAATATCCTCAATCAATAAAAGAGGCAAATGCCCTGAATGCAAAACAATTATTACAATAAAGGATAATTGGGAAGAGTATTAAGCTCTTCCTGTTTGTATAGGGAATTTTAAATAATACTCAATTTGTAAATACCAAACCCACTTTCAGCACTAAAAATAATAATTTCTTGTATTATAGAGAAATAGAAAAGGCGATTTTGCAAATCGCAAATTCTTAACAAAGCAAATTGCAAAAGTCCAGACATTAGAGGCTGTCGCGCTAGTGAAAGTTTTTCTGTATCAATGACTTTATATGGGGGTATAGTGGTTAAGTTGTGCCATATTTATCGCGACAGCCTCGTGTTTCGAGGTTGTGAAACAACCTTATTAGCAATTTGCAGGCAGCAATATATAAATAACTTATCCGTAATTTTTATGATTCTTTCAAAATTTTAGCCCGAATTCAAGTACTAAAAGCAACACTTAACACATATTCAATAGGAGAAGGGCTTTGAAGAATTGGAAAATGCTAAGAAATTTTTTAATATTCCCGGCGATAAGGTTCAAACCGTTACTCCATGGTTAATAATAAAAATGATTCATAACAAAACATCTGGACAAAGTTTTCAATGGCTTACAGGTCGAAAATTCTTCTGGCGCTTTCTCAAAGCAGGTTTTCAGCAAACGAGAGCTTTTTACAGGGTTATGATTATTTTACGGAGGCTTTTATCTTTGTTAAACGTATAACACCATAAACTATCAACACTAAGGCAACGGCTGAATTTAAAATTTTCAATACCATCACTGGAATCATCAGCCTGAATAGACTGACGATCAACATGACAGCAGGAATAAAAATAAAGGTGGCGCAACCAGCGCCAATACCAAAAAAAACCAGCTCCCTGGAATTATAGTTTTTTTCCAATGCCCGGGTCGTAAAAATTCCGCTCCAGAAAAAAATACTTAAAGGGCTGCTCAAAGTTAGAACAAATGTGGAAATAAAGCTGTTTAGCCCGTTCCAATCTTGTCCAAAAAAAGCATCCCGATTATCCTGTTTTCCTAAAGCGGAAATCATGAAAAACACACCAAAACTTATTAGAAGCAATGGGCCGACAATACTAAAAATCCTTTTAAATTTTTCCCCGGTCATAAAACGTGTAATCCCGAAAATCGACAAAAAAATAAAGGTGAAATCCGCTGCTACAGCGCCAAGGCTTGCCATAAACCCGTTTGCAAAACCACTCTTAAGAGTAATTCCCAAAACATAAAAAAAGATTGGGCCAATGGCCAGTTGAAGAGTTAAACCTGTGAGTAAACCACTTATCCAGATACGGGAATATTTTATCACCTATTGTTCATCCTGTCTAAAACATAATAATCAGCAACAGCAAATGCCCTTATTCAAAACAGCCAAACACATAGCAGATTTCTCGCGAATAATCGCGCTCATTTATTCCTGCTTGTTTAGTCGAATTACAATGCGGCTATAAATGCCTGTTAGGGATAGAAGGCATGGCTTACCGTTTTTTCAGAAATTGCAAGCCAAAGTGTTTATTGCCGATAATTTCCAGCAAGGTAGCCTGCAAACAGTGAATGCCAATGAGCATTCACATCACCGAGCAAATAATGGGAAGCATTTATGACCAGAATCTGAATAGCCCGGCCTGCCATGCCCCAGGGCGGCAGGTAAGCTCACAAAGCAAAGTCGCTGAACAAATCCTTCTATTCAAAATAAGCCAATTGGTGGCGTGTCACCTTGTCCCTGAAATTGGCATCGGAATGCTTTATCAAGGAAGGCAAATCCCCCCATAAACCGATTTTATTATTTTTGACAATAATGGCGCCGCGGAGACCTGGAATCATTTCCAGCCAGCCTAAAGCCTTATCCACATCAGCCTCGCAGCTCACCTTATTACAAGCCATTGTCGCGGCCGCGTCGGCCAAAGCCCCGTCAACAGCCATAACCGTTGCCAAATCGCATTGGCCAAAACTCAAGGAATGTCCCATCTTGGAAGAAGATGAACACAAAGCCAAAGGCATATCATGGGGTTCAATCCGCAGAGCCAAGCTGCCGGTCAAAGGGTGGTCCTTTCCGGGATACAAGGCAATCACCACCGCCTGCTTTAAAGCCGCGTAAATATCACCGCCGTTTTCAACCAGAGCTTCATGACCCTGTTCAAGGGATTTTTCAACTGCCACCTGGGCCATAGCCCCAGCCACAGCTGCCATGGGCCCGGTTCCGCAAAGCTCTGAAGCCAGGGCCATGCGTCTTGCAATTTCCGGGGCATTACTCCGTATTTCTATTGGCTCCAATGCCTCTTTAAACGCCCTGTGTTTTTCAATGTATTTCTCAAGCAGCCGCCTTTGAGTTTTGATAGCCTTTTCAATATTTGAAAAATCCCTTCCAAAAATACGGTAATCTGCATCTTTCCATTGAAAATGCCTGAAGCTCCTCATAGCTTCAAAATAATGATGAACAGGCGTTATAGGGACAGTTTTTCACGCAAGCAAGACACTCAATGCAAAGATTTTCCCGAAAGATCACTTCCATGGTTTGGTGGTTCTCAATAAATAAAGCCTGTGTAGGGCAATGGGAAAGGCAGTTGCCGCAATGGGTGCATTTTGTGCTGTCATAAATCAACCCCTTTTTGCGGGTATTTATCTGAACATCAAAACCGGATAAAAAAACCATGGCCTTGTCAATATTTTCCTGTTCACCGGTAACATCAATCACCAGAAAACCCTCTTCTTCAGGAGTAATCTTGGCCCTGAAAATATTAATAATAAGGTTATAATCCTTTACCAGGTGATAAATAATGGGTTTTTCTGTTTCGCTTTTAGGGAAATAAAGCATGAATTTTTTAGTGACCATTTTGCTTCTCCCTTATATTCAAAGATTTAAAGGACTGTTCCCTGGGCAAATATGAAATCGGCTGAGTAACAGTAAATTCACCTCGCTTAATTTCATCTTTTAGTAGTTCGGCAATTTCACGTGCTGTATAATAGGAAGAAAGGGAACTCACAGCCACCTGTTTTCCTAAAATATCAACCTCGCCCTTTTTTAAATCACTGTAGTTCACATGACAAAGGACCTTACCGGTTTTTTGGGGATAATCGTGAGAATAATCGATTACCGGCGCGAAAATATCCTGATCACGGATAGTTGTCTGCTTTAAAATTTCCTTGTTTAAAATAGGGATAGGGATTCCCACACCTATTGATAAGGAAACTCCATAGCCTTTGAGGCTTAGCCCCCGGACAAAGCGGGGGTTCATTTTTTTCATGTCGCCTGTCAAAGCCAAGGTCCCCGCGCCCTCCATTGGTACACCCAAGTCGTTTCGTTGCGAGCTAGGCGCGTGCTGGGTTCCTTCGGCGTAAACATGCCCCTGGGCGCCGGCTAGCCAGACCCGGGTTCCCACACCAATGGTTGTATAAAAGGGATCGTTCAACAAAGGCGAAAGCTGACCAGCAGAGCAATAGGTCAGATTCTTCATATTGGGCTTGAGCAAACCAAGATAAGTGTAAATTGGTTTGTCAGAACAATTTATGGCTACATTATAATTCTGATAGCAATTACGGGGATTCACCATAATGGCCTGATTCAAATCGTTGATTGTAAAATAACTGCGAATCTCCCTCAAGGGATACTCGTCAGTACCATAGGAAAGAGCAAACAACTGTAATTCCTTGCCAGCTATTAAATCTTCAATTACATGACCGCCGCCATAAGCAAAGTCTCCGGGATAGCTCATATTAGCCGGATCATTATGGCGTAACTGAGTTGCCCCCAGATAAACATCTACAGCGGCGATTCCTGTGTAAGCCCCTACATCCTGTATCCAGGCTTCAGTCATCCGGATTTTCGGTTTTGAATGGCCGAAGTTTAAAAAACACCCCGACGAACACATAGGCCCAAAACTAGCGGTTGTGACAACATCCACTTCTTCTGCTGCCTTATCCAGCCCCTTTTTATCTACATAATCGATAATTTCCTCGGCTGTTAACACAACCGCCTTTTTCGATTCGATTTTCCGGTTTATTTCCTCGTAGGATTTCATTGGCTCTTCAACTTTCCATTAGTCAGATTAAGCCATCATTTTGGGCCAATCCAAGGGTAAAGTCAAGTATACAGCCGCGGTTATTGTTTGTTTATTTTCCTGGTGCTTCCTGGCAGAAATTTGAAAATCGAAACTTTGTATTTATTTGCTTTCTATGTTTTTTGGGCGTTACCTGCCTCCATTTCATTCCAGCAGGCCGGGCTATCCGGCACTCCGCTGACGCTTCGAAGGTTTACTGCCGGAAATTATCCGGCAGTAAACGCTTTGGCTTGCCATTTTTGAAAAAATGGCAAGCCATGCCTCCTATCCCTAACGCGTTTAACACCAGATGAAGATTTAGCTAAACAAGTGGGCTAATGGTAAAAGTCCTGACACAAGCGATGAGCAGCTATCCATATTCAAAGAACCTACTATCCGGCAATAAAATAAATTATCCCTGGTTTTTATGATTCTTGGCAAACCTCAGTTTTGCAAGAGCCTCAGATTACAAAAAAATCCCTAAATGCACCAAACGAGCTTATGTGAAAAAATATCTTTCTAATTTACTAATAATAAAAATTGCTTTTAAAGAAACATCAAACCCGGCCGTGATAGCCATGACGAAAAAATCAATAAAACGACAGATAAAAAAAATACCTATAAATTATAGGGCAGCTCCTGGCTTTTCATACTTGACCTAAATGCCTAGGTGAATTAAACTGATAAAAAAAATAGCGGAGAAAAGCCCATGGCAAAAGGATTTACACTAGAGATCAACCCGTTTTGTTATCTTGCACAATACCAGGACAACAATTCATGGAGTGAGAAACTCATCGAAAAACCCCATCTATCCAAAGAGGAAGAGGACAAACTGTCCGACGAAGAACGCAGAGTATACATGCTCAAACGCAATTCCTTTGAGGAACTCCCCATTGTCAATTATACCACCCAGTATGGTATGGGTTGTTTTGAAGGTCTTAAGGCATTTCCCCAGAAGGACGGCTCCTTAAAACTCTTCCGTCCCGATGAAAACGCTAAACGCATGGCTACCTCTATGAGCGGCCTTATGATGCCGGCCTTTCCTCCCGAACTTTTTGTGAACGCGGTAAAAGGGCTTATCTGCGCCAACCAGAAAGCTGGTTTTACCCCCAAGTATGATTCTGATTGGGAAAAAGACGATTTTCTATTGGGCCATTCAGTTTATGTACGGCCATTTTCCTATTCAGAACCAGGGATCGGCATTAATCTGAGTTACAAGCCCTGGGTGGTCATTGTCTCCACCAATGTAGGGACCTATTTTATGCCGGGTAATACCAAAGCGCTAACAACCCCTATGGTCCGGGCCTTTCCCGGCGGAACAGGCTGGATCAAATGCAGTGCCAACTATGTAATTTCCACCCTGGCCAAAAAAAGAGCCATAGCCCAGGGCTATATGGAAGCGATTTTTCTAGACGCGAAAGAACAAAAATACTTTGAAGAAGGCTCATCGTGTAACCTGTTTTTTCTATTAAAAAACGACACTCTTGTAACACCAGCCCTTCGCGACACTGTTCTTCCTGGAATCACCCGGAAATCAATCATGAGCCTGGCACAGCAAAAAGGTATAAAAACCGAGGAACGACAAATTTCAGTGGATGAAGTTTTTGCTGAAGCCAAAGAAGTCTTTGTTTCCGGCACAGCTTCGGGCGTATTCTATATCGAATCCATAACCCATAATGGCAAAACAGCAGAATTCAATAACGGAAAAATGGGTGAAGTCACACACTATTTCCTTAAAACCCTGAAGGGGATTCAGTACGGCGCCATTGAAGACAGCTTCGGCTGGATGGTGGAATGCAAGCAATAAATCCGCATACGTAAGCAAAGAAGTTTGTCTTATTCCAAGCGAGATCCTTCAACCCACTTTACCTTGTTCAGGCTGACAACAGCTGTTCTAAATGGGAACTATTCTGGATTAAATAAATTTGAGCGATGCTATGAAAGTACCCTTATAATCGGTCACATTTAGAATGGCAGCAGATTTTTTGAAAATAAAGCGCAATTCGTACAATTTGTACTCACATTGAGAATGGCTGGGATGATAGCAAAGAACCTGCTGAATCGTTATTTACTCTTTATGAATCTGAGGTGTCGCAAGCATCAAGGTATGCTCTAAAAGCTCTTTGCCCCCTTGTTGGCCATGACCGGGAATAACCAGGGTGCCCTCGGGAAAATAGTCTAGCATTGTTGCTATGGTTTTGGGCCAGGACTCTGTATCGGCATCTTCGATATTTCCCAAACCCATGGCTTTTGCTTCCTTTACAAGGCAACCGCCAAAAAGAATTTTTTTCTCAGCTATCCAGACCACAATATTGTCCCTTGTGTGTCCCCCTCCCATAAATAGAGCGTGAGCTGTGATTTCACCAAGATCAAATTCATGGCTATCCTTAAAATAATGACCGGCAACCGGGAGTTTCTTTTCAAGAGCAATGTCCCGCGTCAATTCAAGAGAATAACACCTTGTCTTCTGCTCAAGGCAAAAAGGCATTCCGCCTTGACAATCCTGATGAAAATGGGTGATCACTAAATAATCAGGTGATTTACCGGTTTTATTTTTTATCCACTGGTACAGAAGGCTGGTTTGTTCATTGTTCCAGGGTGTATCAATGATCAAGGTTTTTTGATCAATAACAACCAGGCCATTGGCCCAGACATCTCCCCAGGGCGGCATCTGGATTTTTGAGCGATGAATATATATATTGTCCGAACCGGCCATTTCTTCCAGAAAAAGATCATCCGTGAGGCTTATCCGGTTTTCCTGGGCTATCAGTATCAGAGATAAAAGCGAAAAAAGAGTAATCAAAAAGTTTTTACGAAGCATGAAGTACCTCCATTTTTATTTGCTGGTTACCATGGACAAAGCTTAACCAAAGCATTTGAGCTGGCCTTGATCGCGTTAAGGATCGGAGCCGGTCCGGTTTTTTTTTCAAAAAAAACCGGGAAACAAAATGGCGGCGCTTATTTCGCCGCCATTTTGTTCGGAGGCGACAGCCGAAGCAGCGCAGAGCCTGACCGGCGACAGCCGGGAACGCCCGGAAAAGCCTTTACATCAAAAAACATTTATTGGACCCGATATTCAGAAGCGGTTTCGGGTAATTCCAGCGCGTAAGCATTTATGGGCAATTTTTTATATACCTGGAGTTCATAGTTTTTACTTTCATGAAGAATGGCCCTCTGGTTCTGATACTCACGATTTTCGCGTTTTAATCCAGGATTATCTTTTGCGCCTACAGGCGAACGCTCCATCAGTTCTGGCGAGTAAATGAGGCGGTCCAGAATATCGCTTGTTTCCATGGCTTTTGTCAAGTATACCAGGGCCTGAGATTCTCGCCGAGGATTAGGCGATTCCTGGCTCAGCCGATAAAGGGTCACTCCCAGGTTGTTGTATATCGCGTACATGAAGCTCAGAAGTGACGCGTGGTCGGGAAATTCATCGGGGCGAATTAATGGAATGCGTTCCCGTTCTTTTTCCAAAAGGTTCAGAATATGATTGTAGTAGCCCTGAGCCGCGTTATAGTGACCTTGAAAATACAGGCTGTTAGCCAGGGAGAACATGGTGTTGCGATTATCGCGAAGCTCATCTTCGGTGTCGTGAAACTTGAGGGTGGCGGCTTCATAGTCTTCGTTCCAGTAGGCGATATAGCCCTCTTTGTAATCCATTTCAGGACTCATGAATTTGTTTTCACCGGCTTGTAAATATTTTTTCCGGGCTTCCTCAAAGTCCTTGTTGTCATAAAAGATATTTCCAAGGGTGTAATACACTTTGCCGAAAGCCGGTTCTTTGTCGATAATACGTTTTTCCTGACGATCCTCAATAATCTTGATGGCATTGTTCAGTTCGCGAAGCGAGTCCAGTTCCTTGCCCTGGTTGTAATACAAGTCACCCAGCCGGGAAAGAGAGTCGATATACATTTTCAAATTTTCCAATGGCAGTATTCCCTGATTTTCCAAAAGGTTGCGCGTATTTTTCAATGCTGTCTCTTCACTTTCGGAATCTTCCATTATTTTAAAATAACGCGCCAATTGGTAATGGGACTGGGGCAGATTAAAATCCACTTTCAGGGAACGGTCCAACACAGCACGAACATCATTCAAAGCGCCCTTGTCGATAAGATATTTGCCCAGTTCAGTATAGATTTCTGGATTAACCACACGCTTTTCATTGGCTTGAACCGCGTCTTTGATGTCTCTTACAATTTGAAACTGATCAGTTCTGATAAAATAGCGTAGAAACCTGAAATAGACCTCATCGGTGTCGCCATAACGGGAGCGATACTCAGCATAGGCGTTTCGGGCGTCTTCATATTTGGAAGGATTCTCTTTGGCCCATTCCATGTAATTATCACCATGCCCCAAAAGCCCTTGTTCATGAAAGGTTTCTTCATTCAGTAAGGCCTTATAAAGTATCTCGGCTTTTGGAAAATTTCTCAAATCCCTTGATTCAAAATCCGCGTAATCGAGCAAGGCTTTTTTATCTGGATTGGAAATGTAAAGGATTTTATTTTCTTCCCAAAGAATGCCCAAAAGCTCCTCATATTTGTCCCTGGCGTATTGATAATTCTTTTCCTGAATAAAGGCTTCGGCGTAACGATAATACCAGTTTTTTTCGTAATAGCTTTCCTGGGCAATACGGAATTCCTCGTTACCCATGTCCGGCTGCTTTTCTTCGGTTATTAAAACAATACCTCGTTGATAATGATTCTGGGCATTCAAATAAACCAGCAAATTAATCACACCCAGGATCAGCAAAAACACCAAAAAAGCGACAGGCAAAAGAACACGAAGCATGGGAACGATATTTTCTTTAAAAATATAGGCAAAACTTCGTTTTTCCCGTTCAAAATCCAGGCCTGTTTTTTTCTCAAAACCCTTGGGTAGTACAATTTTTTCGCCGGTCAAAGCCGAGACAAGATCAGCGATTGCCTGGGGTGAGGCTCCTTTTTTAAGAAGGTCGAGCAATTTATGAAGATCCACACCCCACACACGGTTTTGGCCAATTAAATCCTGAACCAGAATTTTCAGTTGCCTGGGTAAGGTGATCAGAGTCTGCTGGATTCTGCCAAAATCAATATCAGATATTTCTATCTGATCCTCGCCTGGAAGATCCGCTTCATTAGCTTCCGGAATTCCTCCTTGTTGAAACTGGTCGTCGGTGCTGCTCAGGCTTTTATCGGGCATACTGCCCATTTCGGGCAAGCTGAACTCATCGAGCAGGAATTCATCTTCTGATTTATCAAATGATCCGGTTTTCGAAGCGCCGGACAAGGATTCATTGCCAAAGCTGTCGGGCATTGAAAATTCATCGGGAAGGGAAAATTCATCGATTTCATCTTCACCGGAAGAGTCTTCAAAATTGCCCATGGAGCCAAGACCTTCGTCTCCTTCGGGCACTGAAAAGTCTATTTCGCTATCCGAGGAGTCGGCAAATTCATCGGGAAGAGAAAATTCTCCGATATCATCAATTTCACTTTCACTGCCAAAACCAGATAAATCCTCATCATCTGCCTCAATTTCAATTGAGCTGTCACGGCCTCCTGATGACAATTCCTTTTCAGCTATTTCAGCGGCAAAATCATCTTCTTCAGGGCTAGACATTTCATCATCAAAAGAAGCATTATCAATACTGAATTCATCGGGAATGGAAAAATCACTATCTGTGAGTAGATCATCTCCCCCAAGGTCCGCGTCATCGGCTCCCGAAGATTCTTCTTCTGGGCCAAAGGAAAAATCATCAGCGCTACCCAGCTTTTCATCGCTTTCAGCCAGCCCCTTTTCTTCTGGTACTGAAAAATCATCGGCTTCACCAAAATTAAAGCCTTCGGAAGCCATAGAATCATCATCGTCAAAGTCGCCAGGCAATGAAAAGCCGTCGCTGTCATCCAGGTCCGCGCCAAAACCACTGTCACCCAAATCACCTGACTCTAATTCGCTGAACAATTCACTGGGCAGCCCAAAGGAGGCATCATCGCCAAAATCCGAGCTAAAATCATTTTCTTCGGCACCAGCTTCTTCGGGAACTCGAAATTCATCACCGCCAATGTCCGAATCAAAATCGCTGCTTGATGAATCCAGAGGAAAATCGTCTGTTATGTTAAAATCATCAATAGTTTCCTTATCAGCAATATCCATTTCTGGTGCCTGAAAATCATCGGGCCCTTGATTCAGTAATTTATCGATGGACTCTTCGCTTGAAAACTCTCCGTTATCTTCTGGAACCGTGAAATCATCATCGCTTTCCGCGCCTGAATCACCAAAATCATCATCTTCTCCCAAGCCTGAAAGCGAATCAGAATCCAGTCCAAAATCATTGCCAAAAGGCTGATCTTCACCTGATTCGGAGGTTTCAAAATCATCAGCCAATAAAGAAGGATCAAAACCACTGCCATCAAGATCCATATCCTCGGACATTCCGGTTTTATCCGCAATGGGAGCTTCGCTGTTTTCATCTTCCGGTGTATCCAAAGAAAAACCGAGATCATTCTCGCTCAAGTTCAGCTGGTCAGCAATATTGGCTTCATCTGAGGCAGAAACGAATTGACTATCATCAGCCTCGTTAAATGGGGTCTCTTCAGCGCCTTCCTCATCACCCATTGAAAAATCAAGATCATCAGTTCCAAAATCCATGGGAAAATCATTATTTTCGGCTTCCGATTCCCCGACTTCCACATCAGCCTTATCAGAAATGGTATCCATATCGATTGAGAAATCTTCAGGGAGAATATTGCCAAAATCAGGGGTGTCCTCATCGACTTCAAACTCTAAACTGCTCTCATTTTCAGCATCATCCCCTTGTTCAAAGGGGGCCTCTTGTTCAGTTTCTTCGAACTCAAAATCGGAAAAATCCATTTGATCGCCGGGAAGGGACATGGGGTCTTCTATTTCTGACCCATCATTGGTTTCAATCGAGTCTTCGGAGTTGATTTCCGTTGTTTCAAGGGTTTGGCCTTCATCCTGGGTTTCCGACAGGCTCGAAAAAATCCCGGATAAATCATCGCTTCCGCTTTCTCCTGAAATTAAATCATTAACATCGCTATCAAGACGCCCCTCTTCAAAGGGAATATCTTCAATTTCTTCACCCCGTTCCTCAAGTATCCGGGGTTCGTTACCCAATTGATTGAGAATATCCTTGAATTTCAAGAGATCCTTTTGACTTGGCATAAATGCTTCCTAAAGCCTGATTTCTTTCCTTAAAGTTTAGTCAATAAATTCCGAAAGTAAATATAACATATGTATAGAGAAAAATTATCAAAAATAACTTTATACCTCGTTTTTTTAACATTCATATGTACTTTATCGGCATTTTCCGCCGAGAATTTCGCACTAGATTATAAATTAACCAAATTGAATGTTGCCAGAGAACCGGAAATTTTTCAAGATTATATTCTTTTCACATACAAAAGCGAGCGGCCGGCTCGCTATGTGGCCGCGGTGTTTGAACACGAAGATTTCTGCAATTTTCGCATGTTCAAGGTAAACGAAGAAAATGTCTACTTTCTGCTGCTTCCTGTTCCTGATAATATCACAACTCTGCGTTACCGATATATTGTTGACGGGCTTTATATGATAAATCCCTATGAAAAAGACTTTGAACACGACCAGGAAGGCTATAAATTATCGGTTTTTCGCCTTCCCGCGAAAAGCATCAAGGAAGCTGCCATCAGGAACCCTAAAATCGAAGGCAAGCGCGTCTCCTTTATTTATAAAGGCCAGCCAGGCCATATCGTTAACCTTGTTTCTAATTTCTCCAGCTGGGACCCCTTTTTGTACCCTCTGAGCGAGACATCTTCCGGTTATTATGAAATCGAGCTGTTTTTAGGTTCCGGTGAATATTACTATTATTTTCTCGATAACGGCCAGAAAATCCTTGACCCATATAACCGTGAAATTTATCAAGACAGCGCGAGAATTGATGTCAATTATTTTCGGGTTCCCTGATTCCATTCATTATATGAGCGTTGTCTGGGGTGTGAAATTTATGGTAGTTATACGCAATTTTTGCCCCCATTATTTCTAGGTTTATATTTATCTGCCGCTTTGTTATATTTTGAGGAGGTAAGATGGGCCTGGTCGTGAATGTTCATTGGCATTCACTTTCTTCGTGAATGCTCATTGGCATTCACTTTTTATTCGTGAATGCTCATTGGCATTCACTTTTTATTCGTGAATGCTCATTGGCATTCACTTGTTCCTGCAACCTTGAAGAATCTTGCTGTTTCAGTCAGTATCCTTTTTTCTATTCGCGAGTACTTTATAAGTGGAATGATATGATTCCTCGCAACTGAGATTCTTCGCTTCGCTGCGTTCAGAATGGCTGGAATGGCAGCGGTGTAGCTGCTGGATAGTTGGAACAATCAGATATTAAGGATTTTGATAATCTGTATCCGGGCTTGAGCGTTAGGGATTGCAGCAAGGCCCTGTTTTTTTTCAAAAAAACAGGGCCAACAAAAACCCCGCGTTTTTTTAGCGGGGTTTTTGGTCGAAGCCTTAGCGGAGTTGCGGAAAGCCCGGCCTGATAAGCCCCTTGGCTTATCAGGCAACGCCCTTATTTTAAACTAAAATTGAGATTTCAAGTTGAGTTTGAATAACTCGGGATTCACTTGAAGCCTTTCTTTTGTTTTGTAGAGAACTTCGGGTTGAAGTTTGAGTTGTATGGATGTGTCCTTCAGGATTTGCAGTTCCTTGGTGTAAAATTTACTTGTTGTGCCCAGCTTTAAATCTGAGTTGGGTTTTGGCGGCGGATAAATAAGTGTGTTCACGGTTTCAATTTTTTTGTTTATTTCCTTGATAATGTCGGGGTCGATTGTCACGTATTTGGCGATAAGAAGGTCGTTGATGACTATTTTGCCGGATTCTTTAAGCTCTGCCACTGAAGAACCTGACTCTACATCGTCGATAAAGTTTTCATAGGATTTGCTGCTGTTATCCTGGGCGACTTCTGTCTGGGTGAGTTCGATTTTCCGGCCAAAGATATATGCCATGACTTTGTTGTTGAGGAGAAAAACAAGGCTTCCTGAGATGATGATGGCGCCAAACACGCTTGTTATGATGATGGCAGGTAATGTTTTTGGCAGGATGTTTTTCCAGGCCAGAACGAGTACAATCACCAATAGGATTATCAGCACAATGATAATGACCATGCGGACAATGTTCACAACCACATTATCCATTACGGTTATAATGCTTTTTTCACCCTCGTTGATCACTTCAACAGCGGCATCCTTGGCATTGGTAATGGTTTTTTGGATAACATTATCCAGTTTGTCTATTGTTTCGGTAATGGTGTCGGAGATCTGGTCGAGACGTTGAGCGAGAGCGGTATCGATTTGTTTGATGCGGTCTTCTATCATTTTGTTGACCTGGTTTGTGTAATCCTTGAGAAATTTCATGATGTCGTCGATTTCTTTTGATATGTCGGCGTAAACCAGTTTCCATACTTCCTTTCCGGCATCCTTGAGTTGATCGATTCTCGATTCAATTTCCTGGGATATTTTATCGATGGAGGCCCTGATTTCCACTCCTGCCTGGCCGACCACATTATTCCCTGCTTCCTGCAGGGCGTCGATGAGGCCGTAAATCTGGTCGAATGGAATATTAACATTCACATCGCTCTGGCCGCCAGCTGAAAGATTGATTACAGGCTGCAATAACAAAATCACCATGACAATCAGGCTTATTTCTGCTTTGTGTTTCTTCATTTTCTTCTCCTTTTCTGTTTATTGGACGCTGACATTGGAACTGTTGTAGCTGAAAATAAAACTGCGTGAACTGTTTTCTTCAATGCTGCCTGTTCCAGCGGCATTCCACGCGTCGGAAGATACGGTTATTTTCCAGTTTCCCGGTTTTATGCCTGTTTTTGAAATGGTAGGTGCCGGGTTTACCGCTGTTTTGCTTACTTCAAAGGTTTTTGTTTCACTGAAACTGGTGCGCCCTTGTCCGTGACCATTTGAAACAAGATTACCGGCGATGACGATGCTGACATAATTTGTTCCTGACGATGGCCGAGGGATGTTATTTACAGTGACCGATAAACTTCCTGAAGCCCCGCCTGTGTTTACGTTTACATTCTTGGGCAAGCAACCGCCGCAGGATTGTAAAAGAAATAGGGAAGATATTAGAAGGACTGTTACTATCAGTAACTTGTTGTTTCTTATTTTCATATTTTACTCCTTTTTTTAAATGTTATTCTAATAAGATTACTAATATATAAAGTGCCGGGATAGAGGAATTGTCACAAAAAAAATATTTCTTGAGATTCTTTTTCAAGTATTCATTTGCCTGTATTCAGGGGTTTATCAAAGCTGAGGCTTGGTTTGTTTTTTTATTTCTATAATATACCGTTTCAGGAAAAACATTTGTCTGAAAAATATGGCCCACATTCCGCAGTGAATTTAGGTAATTTCTTATATTATTTAGAATTGAGGCTCTTTCAAAACTGAGGTTTTGAAAGAATCATGAA
>JAFGWI010000195.1 GCA_016937215.1 Spirochaetales bacterium
GGCGACCATTTCAAATGTAAACGATTTTTGGGCAGTTCCTGCACCTCAGTCACCTTTATTGGATGCGAATGGTTTACATTTGAAATGTTTTTTTTCGCTTTAATCCTACATCTTTTTATCCACAAAGGTGGCGCCTTCAACGAATTTTATGATTACATCAAGGTCGCGTTCATCCATTTTGCGGAATTCAATGCCATTAATATAATGGAGTTTCCGTTTTTCGCCTTCTTCGCGGCTCCATGCCACTTTGCCGGTGACTTTTACGGCGTGGTTGAATTCAGGAACGTAAAACTTGATGTCAAACTCACGGCCTCTCTGGAGTTGGGTTTTGGTGATAAGACATATTCCACCCTGGGAAATATCCGTGGCGTTCGCTTTTCCAAGGTGTTCAGGCTGCATATCATATTCCACATCTATTGATATTTGTTTACGTTTGTATTTTCTTCGCTCATCCATGATAATCTCCTTTTTGCCGCCCCATGGGTAAAGACTCCTGGTTTTTTGCAAAATTGCCGGTCTCTTTATAATTATATGCATTCCTGATAAAAATGAAAGTTTTTTTTGCTGGTCTTGTTTAAAAAGAAAGATTCAATGGAGTCTAGCGCGTTAGGGACAGGAAGGGAGCCATGGCCATTTTTCAAAATGGCCATGGCTAACAAAAAGGCGGCGATGAGCCGACGCCTTTTTGGTCGGAGCCAAGAGGCGGAGCCCTGTATGGCCCGGCCTGCCGGAGAGCGCTTATTTTAGGAACACCGATGCTGTTCAGTTTTTGTATTCAAATAGAAAATAGCTGCTTTCAGAAAGGCTCAGGCAGGCAACGCCCTTAAAATGGAACAATAAATCGGAAAGGATTAATTAAAATGCCTGGAATCAAAGCGGATCCTTGAAGCGGTAACCGACTCCCCGGACGGTTTCCACGAGGTTCCCCGCGCTTCCGAGTTTCTTGCGCAGTCCCAGAATCTGAACATCCACAGAACGGTCGGTAACATGGTAGGCATTGCCTTTTATGGCATTGATAATTTGTTCGCGGCTGAATACCCAACCTGGTTTTTCCGCCAGAAAATGAAGAATATCGAATTCAGTCATGGATAGCTGAATTTCTTCCCCTCCCTTTTTAAGGCGACGCTTAATTTTGTCAATTTCCAGGTCGAAAATCGTGATCATCGCTGCGGAATCAGGGCTTTCTGTTTCGCCCTGAGTCTGGTTCCGCCTTAGCAGGGTCCTGATCCGGGCTACCAAGATTTTGGGGCTAAAGGGTTTGGTCACATAGTCATCAGCTCCGCTTTCCAGGCCAAAAACAATATCGTTTTCCTCACTTTTCGCGGTAAGCATCAAAACCGGGACATTTGCAGTCTGGGACTTTTGTTTAAGGCGCTTACAGACCTTGAGGCCATCCATTCCCGGAAGCATGAGGTCAAGAAGAACAAGGTCAAGTGAGTTTTTTTGGGCCTGGTCCAGAGCCTCTTCTCCTGTGGATGCCTTGAAGATTTCATAGCCTTCCCTTTCAAGGTTAAAACTCAATAGTTCCAGTATGTCTTTTTCATCCTCTACGATGAGTATCTTTCCCTGTGCCATATCGACTCCTTCTCGTTAAGCTCGCGATGTTCGTTGGTCACACTGTAGACAATCCATTCACAGATAATAACAATATGGTCGCCTAATCGTTCAAAAAAGCGGTCAATAAATAAAAACCCTGCTCCGGGTTTGACATATTCCTTTTCACTTAGCATTAGTTCAATAATCTTTTTCGAATTATCGTAATGAAGTTCATCAACCTCTTTGTCCATTTTAGCGATTTCCATGGCTTTTTCAACATCTTTTTTTACATAAGCGCTAATGACCTCATGGAGCATTCTAATGACGATTTCTCCTTCGCGGGGTATGCTGTTAAGAAGGCGCGAAATATATTTTTCCTTCAGACGAATAACATTTTTAGCGATATGAACAGCGTGGTCTCCCATTCTCTCCAGCTGCGAGGCGATTTTCATGGAGGTGATGATATGCCTCAGGTCTCCGGCAACAGGATGGTTGGTGGCAATAAGGGCGATGCAAATGTCTTCAACTTCAATTTCTAGGGTGTTGATTTTTTCATCCTCGAAAATAATGGCTTCGGCCATGTCACAGTCCTCTTCAATAAGGGCTGTAATGGCCTTGTGAAGGGCTTCTTCAACAAAAACTCCCATTTTCAGAATGGCTTTATCCAGTTTTTCCAGTTGTCCCTGATAAGTTTTTCTGGCTTCGATCATATTGGTTTCCTTTTCTTGTCTCTCTGTTTTTAAAGGCCCGGTATATCTATAATAGCCAGGCCTTATGGAGGATTTGATCAATCATAGCGAAGGTCATTTCTCAACCAAAACGGCCTGAAATATAATCTTCGGTGTCCTTGTTCTTGGGATTCACAAATATCTCTTCTGTTTCATCAAATTCCACCATAAAGCCGCAGCGGTCTTCGGTGGCATTAAAAAAGGCCGTGTAGTTGGATACCCGCGAGGCTTGCTGCATATTGTGGGTCACAATCACGATGGTAAAATCCTGCGCCAGCTCAACCATAAGCTGTTCGATTTTCATGGTGGCGATGGGGTCTAAGGCTGAGGCGGGTTCATCCATGAGTATGATTTTGGGCTTTACGGCTATGGTCCTGGCAATACAGAGCCTCTGCTGCTGGCCGCCGGAGAGTGACAGGGCGCTGTGATGAAGCCTGTCTTTCACCTCATCCCATAAAGCCGCGCTTTGAAGGCTTTGTTCGGCAATTTCCTTTAACTGGGCCTTGTTTTTTAAGCCAAACATCCTGGGGCCATAAACCACGTTCTCAAAAATGGATTTGGGAAAGGGATTGGGTTGCTGAAAGACCATGCCCACCATGCGCCTGAGCCTTACCGGGTCTACCACGCTGTCATAAATATTCTGTTTTTCGATTTCAACCAAGCCTTCCAGTCTGGTTTTTCCCAAAACTTCATTCATCCGGTTAAAACAGCGTAAAAATGTGGATTTTCCGCAACCGCTGGGCCCGATGATGGCTGTGATTTTATTACGGGGAATCTTCATGTTCACATCCCGCAGGGCCATTTTTTCTCCGTAATAAAATTTCAAATCCTTAACATCAATGATATTTTCATTTCCATTACTCAAAGGTAAATCACTTCCTTTATTTAAATAAGCTGGTTTGGTTTGCACCATGTTTTCTCCTTTCATTTGCTTTACTTTCATCATCGTTTTTTCTTGTTCTGAAATTTTTGTCTGATAAATATGGCAATTCCATTCATGGTCAAGAGCAATATCAAAAGAACGATGATCGCCGCCGGTGTCACACCATGCTGAAAATCCTCACCTGGAAAATCAGACCAGGCATAGATTTGCAGAGGCATGGCGCTAAAGGGGCTTAATATGCCTTTGGGGGCCGTAAAAATCGAGGTGGCCGCTCCAATCATGATCAAGGGGGCTGTTTCACCCATGGCATTGGCCAGAGCAATAATGGTCCCGGTCATAATCCCGGGCATGGCCTCGGGCAGAACCACGCTTCGAATCATCTGCCAGCGGGATGTTCCCAAACCAAAGGAAGCAAAACGGTGAGAATCGGGCACTGCCCGTATGGCTTCCTGGGAGGAAACAATCACAATAGGCAGCACCCTTAATGTCAGGGTAAAGGCGCCAATCAAAACCGTACCATGCCTCAAGTGCAGGGTTGAAACAAAAAAGCCCAAACCTAAAAGCCCGTATACAATAGAGGGCACACCTGCCAAATTGGCGATATTGGTCTCAATCAAGCGTTTCAGCCAGTTATCCTTGGCATATTCTTCCAGATAAATGGCTGCTCCGATTCCCAAAGGCAATGAAAAAACAGCCACCAGAGAAATAACCCAGATGGAACCCATAAGCATGGGAAAAATACCGGCTTTTTCCGCGAAGCGTGAAGGCGCGCTAGTGACAAACTGCCAATCCACCCAGCCAAGGGAATCGACAAAAACATAAATCATCAAAGAGGTCAAGGCAACAATGCCCACAAAGGCCGCGATGAGGCAAAAGGCAAGGAAAAGATGGCCCTTGAACTTTTCTATTTCAATATTATCCTTACCATAAAAACTCACGGCATTATTGATAAGATTCCTGGTTTTCTCGTTTCTGAGGGAATAGCTGTTTTGTTTCATTCGTATTTCTCCCTGAATTTCTTTTTTATCACCTGACTAATGGCGTTTAAAATAAGGGTCATTATAAAAAGGGTAAGGCCAACAGCAAAGAGGCTTTTATAGGCTGGGGAATCGCCGGTCACATCACTGTTGCCAATTTCCACCATGGCAGCGGTCATGGTTTGAATGGGTTCTAAAAGGGCTTCATCAAGTTTTAGCCAGTTTACAAGGCGCGACATATTTCCTGCCGCAATGGTAACTGCCATGGTTTCACCAATGGCCCGGGATATACCCAGGATAAATGATGACACAATACCTGACAATGATGCCGGAATCACCACGGTCAAAATTACCTGAAATTTGGTAACCCCCAGGCCATAAGCAGCCAGTCGAAGGGATTTGGGAACAGACCTCATGGCATCCTCACTGATACTGGCGATGGTCGGAATGATCATGATACTCACCACTATGGCCGCGCTCAAGACATTAAAGGTTCGAATTGATGGAAAGAAGATTTTTAATAAAGGGGTAATGTAGACCAGGGCAAAATAGCCGTACACAACGGTTGGAATACCTGCCAATACTTCCAGAGCTGGTTTGACAATAGAGCGGAGTTTTGCGCTGGAATATTCACTGAGATAAACAGCGCATAAAAGCCCAACAGGGAGAGCGATGAGACTGGTGAGCAGAGTGAATGTAAGGGTTCCACTGATCAAGGGAAGTACCCCGAATTGGACTGGTTTGATGGTAGGGGTCCATTTGGTTCCTGTAAAGAATTTCAGAATATCCACTTCCGAAAAAAAATCCATCGCCTCGACCAAAAGAACGATAACGATGCCTATGGTCGTAATAACCGAAAGAAAAGCGCAAAAGGCGAATATCAAGCTGATAATATCTTCCTTTATGCGGCCATAAGGCTTTTTGATTAACTGGTTTTCCATTTACCTATCCTCATCTTATTCAGCCGTTTTTCAGCTAAAAATATTAGCCTCTATGTAACGTTGATAAGGTACACTACTTTGGATTCAGCTTGTGTTAAGCTTGTGTTAGAATTGTGTTAGGATTGATGATTATTGGGAAAAATGACTAAATGGGCCATAATAAATAATAGTTACTCCTGAACCCCTGGATAAAACTAAAGATGAGAAGTTAATTGGCATAAGAAGCGATTCAAGGAAGAGGCCGAATCATGAATGCTTCAGCCTGGCAATAAACAAAAAATTAATTCACTGTTCCCATGGATTGGGAGATCCATGCAATGGCATATTGGCGAAGCTCAACTGCCCTCTTTAGCATAAGTTTGTTTTTAAGGCGCCTCTTACAGACCTCCACAGATCGTGAGGACAGGGCCATGCGGTTGGCGATTTGACGGGGCTCAAGCCCCATGCCAATAAGCTGAAAGATTTCGAATTCCTGATCATCGAGCTTATCCACTGATATAAACTCGGCTCCCCGCCGGCGGTCCACAGCTCGCGACAAAAGGGCCTCAACCAGAACCTCACTTAAATAGATTCTGCCGCTTAGCACCTGATCAATGGCAACCAGCACCTGCTCACTGGGAGCCCCTTTCATGATATATCCATTTGCTCCGGCTTTTATGGAGCGTTCCGCGTAATAATTCTCGTCCATCACAGACATGACAAGGATGAAAATATGACTGTAATGATCACGGATATATTTCACCAAACCAAGGCCATTACCATCGGGCATTGATAAATCGATAATCGCGAATTCAAAGGTGTTTGATTCAAGCAAGACTCTGGCCTGGTTAATGCTCCCTGCCTGTGCTCTGACATGATACGTGTCACGGCATTCGATAAGAGCCGTAAGCCCCTCACGCATGATGGGGTGGTCATCAACCAATAAAAAATTAATCTTGTCTTTCATCTCTCTTTTCCTGTTTTATTATTCCATAAGAGTTTTTTAATGTCAAGAAAATTCCCCGTCATATGGTAATTTAACTACTTATATTAAAAGTAATTATTTCACAAAAGCCCGGTATTTACTATCAGCAGTTTGGTGAATCGATACAATGGAACAAGTAAATCGTTACAACAAACCGGAACCCATAACAAAACATAAAGGGTGGCGATTTTCTTTTTTTGTATTTGTTTAGTTTTAACAGGAATCACTATTTTTAGCGTTAAGGATTGTAATAATAGCAGAGCTAATTGCAAAAGTCCCGACTTTAGCAATTAGCAGAC
>JAFGWI010000196.1 GCA_016937215.1 Spirochaetales bacterium
AAAACCTTCGGAGCGACAGCGAAGTGCCGGATAGCCCGACCTGCCGGAGGCGGGTAACGTCCAGAAAGTATGTAAGCTAAACAAATACGTTTTTTATTTTTAAATGGCCCGGTTGAGAAGGTAATCGCACAAATTCAGGAGGCTTTCACGATACAGGGTTTCTTGAAAACTGTTCAAGTTGACTTTGCATTTGTTTAAATAATGTTGAGCTGTACCTATTAAATCAATTTCCAATAAATTGTCTTTGTCAATATAATCATCGATGAGTTGGTAGGCCGTGCCAAAGTTATACCCCCATTCCTTAATTTTCCTGGTTGTTTTGTCATCGGCACCGGCTATGACTGCTCCGAAAAAGCATGCGGCTTCCATAAGGGTAGCGGTTTTGTATTTAAGAATTTTCAAATAATCATCCTTTTTGATTGTTATCTGATTTTGCCGTACCTGAGTTTCCCAGATTTCTCCCATACACATTTTTTGGGTAATATCGCAAAGGTAATCCAGTAATTGAAGCCGTTTTTTTTCAGTGAGCTTTTTTATTCCGACAATTATCTTGAAGAATTGAGCGTACAATAAATCGCCTACCAAAACAGCGACTGTGTTATTATATTTTTTATTTAGGCTCATTTGGGTTCGTCTCTGGTCTGATTCATCAATAATATCATCATGGACCAATGAGGCGGAATGGATCATTTCAATAGCAGATGCCAATTTATAATGGGCTTTACTTATTTTCTGCCGAGGGTTGAGCATTTGTGCGGTTAAAAGGACAAGTGCTGGTCTTAAGCGTTTACCAGGTTTGGTAAAAAGATGTGATAGGGCCTTGATTTGTTCTGTGTCAAAGCTTTTTACTATGAAATTATCTGCTTGAATGGTTTTAGCCTGTTTTTTGATAAGATTTTCAACTTCCAAAAGATCTTTTTTTATGGGATGCAAAATTTTTTCAAGTGTTATCATGCTTCTTCCAGGGTTATTGTTTTTGTTGGACACACATAAGCGCATGAACCGCAGCCTATGCAAGAGTCTGAAATTTTGTCAAAGGGTGTATTTACCCGGCGTTTCATGCCTCTGCCAGAAAACCCAAGGGCATAGCGTTCTGTGATTTCATCGCATACTCGAACACAGAGTCCGCATAGTATACATTTTGTATCGGTATAACTTGCGGCCCTGTTAAGAAGATAATCCTTGGTTCGATTGTTCTCTGAAGAATATACACCGATTTTTTCGGCCAAAGCCTTTATTTCATTTGATTCAGGGCAGCGAGATAAAAGCATTTCCATAATGAAGTGCCTGGCTTTTTGAATTCGCTCGCTCTTAGTTTTTATAATATAATTGGGATCAGCCAATGTTGTGCAGGCTGGCATGAGTTTCGCGGCCTCGGGGTTGCTTTTTAAAGCCACTTCCACAAGGCAAAGGCGGCAAGCCCCATAGGGTTTAATATGCTCATTGTGGCATAATGTAGGAATTTCGATGTCCAAAACCTTAGCGCTGTCTAATATGGTTTCTGACCCGGTAATCCTGTATTCTATATTATCAATAATCATTTTGTCCATATCAGTCAACTCCTATGGCGTTAAATCGACAAACACTTCGGCAAATTCCGCATTTTACGCAAATTGATTGGTCAATTTCATGAATTTTTTTTGGTTCACCCCTTATCGCGCTGACCGGACAGCTTTTAGCGCATAGAGTACATCCTGTGCAATTTTCTTTGATAACCTCAAATTTGATCAGATTCTTGCACGCTTTAGCAGGACATTTATGATCCCTTATATGAGCCTCGTATTCATGTCTAAAATGTTTGATAGTTGTCAGGACAGGGTTGGGTGCCGTTTTTCCAAGCCCGCAAAGGGCCGTTTCTTTGATTAGTTCACCCATTTCCTCGAGCAATTCAATATCACCTTCCTTGCCTTCTCCGGCGGTAATGGCAGTCAGGATATCATGCATATGACGTGTTCCTTCCCGACAGGGTGTGCATTTTCCACAGGATTCTTCCAGCGAGAATGACAGAAAATACCTGGCTAGCTCTACCATGCAGGTATCTTCGTCCATCACAATCATGCCCCCCGACCCCATGATGGAACCGGCTTCCTGTAATGATTCGTAATCCACCGAGATGTCAAGCAGGGATTTGGGCAAGCAACCGCCCGAGGGGCCGCCGGTTTGAACCGCTTTAAATTTTTTTCCATTGGGAACCCCGCCTCCGATGTCAAACACAATTTCCCGGAGTGTTATTCCCATGGGAACTTCTATTAGGCCGGTATTTTTGACTTTTCCCACCAGACTGAATACCTTGGTACCCTTGCTTTTTTCTGTTCCGATCGAGGCAAACCATTTCGCGCCTTGACGAAGAATGTGGGGCACATTGCTCCAGGTTTCGGTATTATTGATGTTGGTTGGTTTTCCCATGTATCCTGAAACAGCAGGATAGGGCGGCCTGCCGTGAGGTTCGGGCAAAACACCTTCCAAGGAGTGAATAAGCGATGTTTCTTCGCCGCACACAAAGGCGCCGGCCCCTCTGTAAATGCTGAGTTTGAAATCTGTGCCGCTGTTCATTATATCTTTGCCCAATAATCCGTATTCATTAGCGTCATCGATGGCTTTTTGAAAATGCTTTATAGCCAGGGGGTATTCGCTTCGAATATAGATAAAACCTTCCCTGGCCCCCATGGCTTTGGCGCCAATCAGCATGCCTTCCAGAACCGAGTGAGGATCGGACTCCATGATGGACCGGTCCATAAAGGCACCCGGATCACCCTCGTCACAATTGCAAATAATGTATTTTTCGTCACTTTCTGATTTGGCGCATAAGCCCCATTTGACTCCTGTAGGGAAGCCAGCTCCGCCTCTGCCTCGAAGCCCCGCGGCAATAATTTCTTCGATAATTTCTTCACTTTTCATATGTATTAACGCGCGGGCCGCTCCTTTGTAACCTCCGCGGGCTATATATTCATCAATGGATTCAGGATCAATCACCCCGCGATTGTACAATGCCACGAGCCTTTGTTTGCTGAAAAAACCGATCTCCTTTAGCTTGGGGATGTTTTCGTTTTTTACAGCTTCTTTAGGCATCAATCGGATCAGGGCTTCACCCTTTAGGCAATGTGTGTTTACGATGTCTTTGACATCATTCAAAGTAACATTCTGATAGTAAATGTTGTCGGGTTGAACTAAAATGACCGGACCATTCCCGCAAAGGCCATGGCAGCTTGAGGGCGCAATTTTGATTTTTGATTCGAGTTTTTGTTTTTTGAGCTCCTCCCGAAAAGCTTTGATGAGTTCTAATGAACCATTGCCAACGCAGCCGGTTCCGCTGCAAATTAATAATTCCATAGGATAGTTCGGCATTCTACAAAACCCTTTCATTTCCTTGAGAAAAGACCAGTTCTTTCACGATTTTGCCCATTAATATGTGTTCGTGAAAAATAGTGTTCACCTTCTTTTCGTTTAAGTTTGTATATTTTACTGGGCACAAAGCTTTCTGATAAACCGTTATCATGGGTTCCTGGCTGCAAAGCCCGGCGCATCCTGAAGTGGAAATGATGAGGTCTTCAGCTTTGGCTTTGTCTTTGGCATCCTGAAGGGCTTTCAGGATTTTTTTGGCACCCGAGGCTATACCGCAGCTGCCCATATGTACAACCACTTTCACTCTTTCGTTTCCCGCGCGAAGCAGCATTTTGCTTCTTGTGCTTTCTGCTATCTGATCAAGTTCTTCTGGTCCGATTTTCATCCCTGACACTCCTTTGAAAAATCCTTTGATGGGCCGACAGGTTTTTCTTTGCTGTCTTTGTATTTTGATATTATGCTTTCCAGTCTGTCATCACTTGATATTCACTTTCCAGCGTTTTTTAGTGTTGAATTTTTTATTGATAACCATTTGTCTTATCACGGTGAGGTAGTCGGGAATTTCGATGGTAATATCTTCCTTGATTTTTACCTGGCATGCCAGGCGCATCTGGTTCTTAATTTCTTTTCGGCTCATGAAGATCTCTTCGGTCGGAAGGATTTGACCGCCACCTTCTAACACTCTGACTTTGCAATAACCGCAGCTTCCTTTTCCGCCGCAAGAGGAATTGATAGCCACGCCATTGGAGGTCAGATTGGATAGCAGGTTTGTTCCGCCCTCCACGGTAAATTCCCTTGTCTCGCCTCCATGTTTGACTTTGATTTTGCACTTGCCATAGGAAATCAGCATTTTTTCAGCGATTATCAATAAAATCGTAATTGTAATAAGTATCCCGTTAATCATAAGAACAGGAATAAAAGTCGCGAAATCCATAGTTAAATCCTCACCATTCCGGCGAATCCCATAAAAGCTAAAGCTATTATACCAGCTGTTGTCATGATGATTCCCGGGCCTTTCATTCCTTTGGGTATTTCGCCTATAAGCTTCAGTTTTTCATTTATACCTGCCACAATAACGATGGCCATCATCCAGCCGACCGCGGAGCCAAAGGCGAAGACAATGGTCTCGATGAATCCGTATTCTCGTATAACCATGAACAAGGACACAGCTAAAACAGTGCAGTTAACAGTAATTAGTGGAAGAAAAATACCGAAAGCCGCCTGAAGAATTGGAAAAAAACGTTCCATGAGCATTTCTACCAATTGAACAGTAGCGGCGATGACAATTATGAAAACAATGAAATAAATAATTTCTGCCCCATTGGGAACCAAAAGCAAATTATATATGGGCCAGTTAATGGCTGATGTTAAGGTCACTACAAAGATAACCGCAAAGCCCATACCTGTGGCTGTTTTCAGGCTTCGGGACAGGGAAATAAAAGGACACATGCCCAGTAAATAGGTAAGGGCTATATTTTGAGTAAGAACCGCTGTGATAAATAAAGTAAATAAATGCAATACCATAAAAAGGACCTCCCTATTCTGATTCCATTTTGGAGATGCTTCGGCTAATCCATATAAACAGGCTCAAAAGAAAAAATGCCCCGGGAGCCATTGTCATCACAACCCAGGGTGCTTTTTCAAAGGGCCACCAAGGTGGAATCACATTCATACCCAGCAAGGTACCGAAGCCGAGAATCTCCCTGATCGCGGCAATGCTGACCAAGGTATAGGTATAAGCAAAACCATTGGCCAGGGCGTCGATAATGGATAAACCAGTATTGTTTTGAACATAAAAAGCCTCGGCCCGCCCCATGATAATGCAGTTAGTAATAATGAGCCCCACATAGGCGCCGATGGAGGCGGCAATATCAGGGAAATAGGCTTTGAGAAACCGGTCCACAATAATCACAAATGAAGCAATCGTGATCATGAACACGATCATCCTAATTCTGTTGGGAATAATTTTTCTTAAACCAGAAATAAGAATAGCTGTTGCCAGAAGAACGAATGTTACTCCCGCGCCCATGGCAATGGCGTTTTCAACCTTGTTGGAAAGCGCGAGAGCGGAGCAAATACCCAGAAGCATGGAAAAAACCGGATGATCTTTCCACACACCATTGATAAAAGTTTCAAATGCCTTTTTGCTTTTTCTTGATTCAGCCATTATTTTACTCCTTTCAGCAGGTTTTTGTATTTGGAATATTCTTCATTCAGGATCTTTATAAATGCCTCGCTGGACAAAGTGGCGCCGGTAATCACATCAACCTTGCTTTTCTCTGAACTGGCCTTGCTGCTGATTTCCGGATCAAAAACCTTACCTATATACTGGTTTAAATAGGCATCATCGCCAATACGGCTACCCAGGCCAGGAGTTTCTTCTTGCTGAAAAATGCTGACCCGCGAAATGCTGTCTTCCTGGGCGTTAACCGCGAGTATGCCGATAATGTCGCCCCATAGCCCCGCGCCTTGATACTGAAAGGCGACAGTATTGTCAGGCGAATAATATAATTTAACCTGATTATCATTGATAACAGCATCTTTGGTGGTGATTTTATTGGAAAAAACCAATTCTATTGTATCTTTTGTATACTCAAGCCCCAGGGCTTTGAGGACACTGGTTTTAATCTTTATTTCATTGTTTTTCGCGATTAATGGTGATGTCCATGAATCAACTCCCACAATGGCAGTTGATAAAATGGTCCCCATGATAATTACAAATAGCAGCATTTTGATAATATCCTTCATTTGGACCTCACCTTGAATTTTTGGGCTAAAACAATACTATCGATAATCGGATTTAAGGCATTTGTCAGAATGATACTGAACATGACCCCTTCGTTGTAACCTGAAAAAGCCCTTATCAGCACGGTCAGAATTCCCATGACAACAGCAGAGATGATTTTTCCTGGGTTGGTCATGGGTGATGTTATTGGGTCGGTGGCCATGAACATGGCGCCAAACAATAAACCACCTGAAAGCAGTTGGAACCAGGGCGGAGCAATGGCTGAAATGCCAAAGAGATTAGCTGTAAAAGAAAACAAAGCGACTGTGCCTAGATAAAAGAGGGGTGTTCTGAAATTGGAGACCTTCAGGATCATGAGAAAAACCCCGCCCAGAATAATTCCCAGTCTAAACGTTTCTCCCATGCATCCTCCACCGATCTGTGAGTTTCCCAAAAGCATCATCAGTGGGTCTTGAAGCACGCCTTGTGTTTTGTAAACCGATAGGGGTGTTGCCGATGTAATGACATCGCTTAATGGAACTTGCCAGGATGATGAAAGCATTTGGGGAAAGGCGATAGTGATGAAAAGGCGTCCGACCAGGGCCGGGTTAAAGATGTTTCTGCCTGTGCCGCCAAAAACTTCCTTGCCGAAGAAAACACCGAACACCATGCCTATTACCACGACCCACCATGGTGTGGTAGGCGGCAATACCAGGGGGAAAATCATGCCGGTCACAAGAAAACCTTCTTCGATTTCGCGCTTACGGACAATGGCAAAAATCACCTCCACAATCCCGCCAGATACATAAGCGACAGCCACCAGGAATAACATGTGCCAGCCGAAGTAATAGATGCTGGCAGCCAGGGAAGGCAGCAAGGCGATTATGGCGCAGGACATGAAACGCTTGATCTCGATGTTGTCCCTTATATGGGGAGCCTTTAAAGTGACCTCGGATGTTCCGAAAAGGATTCCGTACATGGTTTCAAAGGGGGCACCAAACCCGCCAAGGGCCTTATTATGGGCCATTTGTTTCAGAAAATTTTTAATCGCTTTCATTTTTGTTTCTCTGCCCCCTGGTTCAGGATTTTTTCCGGGGCCAAAGCTTCCTCTTTTAATAATGATTTTCCTTTGCTCAAAATAAATGCCAGATCAATTTTGGAAGGACAAACATAAGAGCACAAGCCGCACTCAATGCAATCATAAATCCTGTAATGTACAAGATTTTCTGTGATCATTCCCCTTTCGATGTAGCGGTGCAGCATTTGGGGCAAAATACCCGCGGGGCACACATCGGAGCAATAGCCGCAATTCAAACAAGCACGATGCTCGCCATGAATGTTGGTTTCAGCCTGCTTTGAAACCGGCAGAAAAGAAGCCATAAAAACCGGTACAATCGAATCCTTTACCAACCCCGGTCTGGCGAAACTCAGGAACTCACTTTCCGGCCCCTCGGGAACAGCAATAATGCATTCTGTCTGGAGACTGACGCTGAAATGGGCAGGATCAATCTGGTTGCCGGAAAGCAGGCTGTTTTCAATGTATCTGACCCCTTCCTTTATATCGATAATATCGCTCAAGGGGGTGCCGATTCGTACCAGTGCATGGCAGGGATTGTCCATGGCCGGACCAGCCAGGGCTATCATTCTGTTCAGTGGATATTGCCCTGTTTCAACAGCCTGGACCATGGCTGCCATATCCTGAAGCGTGATAATGAAAATTCCCTGGTCCAGGGCCGTGTTAATATCATTCAATTTAACACCTAAAACACTAGCTGCCAAGGGTGCATCCATAGCCTGGGGGTATTTGGCGCTGAGACCTTTTAGAATGTAAGCCGAAGTATCCTGACCGCTTAAACGAAGAACCCTGATTTTACGCTTATCCACAGCTAAATAAAGCCTGGCATTCGGGAAAAGTGATTCCATGATTTTCGCGCCTCTATCCAGGGTTTCTTTAGGAATATGGGAAATAAGACTTTCCAGCTTAAGACAAAAAACATCAGCTTCGCCATGATGCAGGATGACCGAGCCCACTGAATCCGCCTGAGCCAAAAAGGATTTCATCCGGCTGATTTTCATTAAATGGGCTGCTTCCAGGCATTCTTCGATGGCTGAAGAGGAAAGATCTTTAGCCCTGTTAATCCTGTAGTTTTCGCTGCCCCTTTTGTCCGATTCTATGTAAAAGCAATAAAACTCTTCACAATTAATTTTTGCGAATTTGATTTCTGAAACCCTTCCCTTTAGGCTCGAATAAAGCCTTGATACTTTGCCTTCTGCCAGGCCCTGGCCCATTTCAATTTCCTGGCCAATTTTTACAAGGCATTTACCGTCCTTTTTCTTGAACAAAAAAAGGCCTTTTGCGGGGATGGGGTGCTGTACAACCTGGATGCCAGGGTTACCCTTGAAACGCCTAAAGGCATATCCGCCCCGGAATTTTGTTTTTGATAAACACATAGTGTCCTTTTCTCCTCTTTGTGGTGATACATTTATTTTTTGTGCTATGGTTTTTTGCTCTTCAAATTGAAATATCCTGATTAATAGGCTTTGTTTTTATAATCGCGCAAAATAATGGTATGTGTTCAGCTAATTTCATTTTGGGCGTTGCCTGCCTGCATTTCATTTCAGCAGGCCGGGCTATTCGGTACTCCGCTGTCGCTTCGAAGGTTTTTTGCCTAAAATAATCAGGCAAAAAACGCTTTGGTTGGCAATTTTTGAAAAAATTGCCAACCATACCTCCTATCCCTAACGCGTCAATAATCAAAATCCGATTTAGCCAAAGGAGTACAAATAATTCAAACACATTGAATGACAGTGTCCGTAAATAAAATTGATAGAATACTGCTAGCCCTTTTCCCGTCATTTTTGTTTTGTATTATATTCCGCTATGTTGAAAATGCCCATTCCATTGTTTAAAAAATTACACTTTTTTTATGCAAGTGGTAATAGCTGATGAAAAAATCATTTTCTTGAAAAGCCGGAATTGTCAGACTGGGTCATTTTCTATATATTTTCAATTATATGATAATCTTTCCCTACTTGTTAAAAAACATCAGCCGCTTTTATTTTCGCCGACATTTTAAGCTGAACACTGAGAGCCAATGTTCCTGCTTTAGGGCGCAGAAAAAAGACTACCTTCTTTATATTCATATACCCTTTTGCCAGGAACTTTGTCCCTATTGCACTTTTTTCAGAGTGCCCTATGAAAAAAACCTGGTTGTGGCCTATTACCAGGCCTTAAAAAAGGAGCTCTTCTGGTTAAAGAGCCAGGGTTTTTGCTTCAGTGCCTTGTATGTGGGCGGCGGTACCCCTACTGTGGATATGGGTGAATTGATCAGCTTGCTTCAATACCTTCGTGAATTATGGCCTATAAGGGAGATTTCCCTGGAAACCCATCCGAATCATCTTGAAAAGGAAAAAATCGAGGTGCTTGTTAAACATGGTCTTAAAAGATTGAGTGTGGGGGTGCAGAGCTTTGATGATCAGCTTTTAAAAGCCATGAATCGCTATGAAAAATACGGTAGTTCCCTGGAAATACAGGAGCGCATCAAAAATATAGCGCATCTTGTTCCGACTCTCAATATTGACCTTATTTTTGGCTTGGAAAATCAGACTCTTGCCATGATTCACCATGATCTGGAAACCTTCAAAAACCTGGGGGCTAATCAAATAAGCTATTATCCCCTGATGGGCGAGAGGCATTCCTCAAAGGCTTTGTCATTAGTAAAAGAAAAGAAATTTTACCAGGCTATTTATAATTGTATGAAACAGGATTTTCCAGCCCGTTCGCCCTGGTGTTTTTCCAAAAACAAGGACTTGCTTGATGAATATATTATTGACCACGAGGAATATGTGGGTGCTGGAGCCGGCGCCTTGAGTTATCTCAATGGCTCCCTTTTTGCCCAAAGTTTTAGTGTAAATGGTTATATTAAAAAGATGAATCAGAGCTTGTTTTTAAGTCGAATGAAAAAGCCCTTTACCCGGGCCGATCAGATTCGATACCGTTTTTTTTCACAGTTATTTGGGCGTTCAATAGAGTGGAAAGCTATGAAAAAACAATATGGCCCCCTTGTTTTTTTTGTGCTTTGCAAGGAGCTTCTGTTTTTCAGGTGTCTTCTTTACTTTAAAAAGAAAAAGGGCTTTTTTGTTCTGAAACCCGAGGGTTTTTTTTCGCTTATGTTGATCATGAAGGAATTTTTTCATGGTGTCAACATTTTCCGGAAAATGGCCATTGCCTCCTGTTCCCCCTCTTGTGACAGGGGAAAAAATGCCTGTTGAAGGTTTTTGCCACTTCTTCTCTTTTTCCGGTTGATATTGTAATTTAGCTGAGTTTGAAAAGGTTTTTCCTTAAAACTTTTTGAATAAAGCTCTGTCACCCCTAGGTTATTGTAATGAATCATCATCGATAGGGATACGATAACAATAGTCCCACTTTCCGCACCCGAATTCAAATCTGAAAAGAAACAGTTTTACCCGAATTCAAGTGTGAGAAGCAACACTTTTAGTGTAACAGCTCGCCCCCAGAGGGAGGGGGTACCCCCTCCCTCTGGGGGCGGAA
>JAFGWI010000197.1 GCA_016937215.1 Spirochaetales bacterium
GAGGCAATCCTCGTTCCGCAGCGAATTTTGGTAATTTCTTATATTATTTAGAGTTAAGAAATCGAACCTTGTAAAATCGCCTTTTTATTTCTTTATGATATAAGAAATTACTGGTTTAGCGCGGAAAGCAGGAGATAACAGTTATTATTATTTTTTATTGGTCGAAAATAATAATATATTGAAGCTTTTTCAAAACTGATGTTTGAAAGAATTATGGAAATTGAGGATAATTTATTTTATTACCGGATAACAAGTTAAATATATATTGCTAATTGTTAATGTCAAAATTTTCGCAATTAGCTCTATTGTTTTTTTACATTAATATGTTTGCTAATGAGGAAAGTATGGAAAAGCTAAGGTGTTTTTATCCAGGAACTGTCGAGCTGCTCGACTCTACCGAGAAATATTCAGCCATTCACGAGCTGATTCAAAAAGCTAGTGTGTTTGGGGAACTTTCAAGCCTGGAAGAATTGGAACGAGCCGTACTTTGGAGAGAAAGTATTTCGTCTACTGGTTTGGGAAGCGGTGTTGCCATGGCCCATGGCCGCACTTCAGGAGTACAGACAACCCTGGTCGCCCTGGGAATTTCCAGAAAGGGAATTGCCTACAATTCTATTGACGGCAAACCGGTTCACTTTTTGTTTTTAATCGCCAATCCACCGACCCAGCAAACCGAGTATATTCTTACCCTGTCTACCCTGGCCAGGATCATTAACAATAAAAAATTCCGAAATGAAATTCTTGATTTGGCTTCAACAAGGCATATTGAAGAACGTTTTTCAATGGCCTTTGAAAAATGGATGACCTCCAGAAAAGTTGTGGCTGCCGAGTGTTATTAAGAGCAACTAGAAAACAAGCTTATCCCCGTCCTGAAGGATTTTAACAGGCAGTCGCCCTTCTTTTTCCAGGGCACCGCGAACATCCTTGCCTCTGTGAACCGGAACAATCAGTTTTGCTTTCAGCAAATCAATTTTAGCAAGCCATTCAGACACAGATAGGTGGCCAGGTGTTTCCGGCGTCAATGTGGAGCATTCGCTTATCAATAGCTCGCAGCCTTCTGACATTTCGACAATTTTACTGTTCCAGCCTGTGTCGCCTGTAATGGCCATGGATATATCACCGATGGTGATACGGTATGCCAGTGATTCTTTTTTATGCGCCATGGCATAAGTCCGGAATTCCACATTTTGCCCAACAAAAAGCCTTTGCTCCAAATGTCTTTTGCCAATCTCGCGAAAAGCAAGCCCCTTGATAAGTCGTGAGCCTTGATAACAGGCATCACATAATTTCCGTATTCGATTTTTGGCTCCCCTTGGGCCAATAATTACAGGCTTGGGCAAATCCTGGTGAAAATGACCAAGATAAAGCAGTAAAAATGGCAGGCCCCCGGTATGATCACCATGAAAATGGGTCAGGAAAATATATTTCAGCTTATGGAGCTTTCCGGCGTATTTTAAATAATTTTTCAGACAACCGGGGCCGCAATCAACCAGAATGTCAAAATCATCCAGGCGGATCAACAAACTGGACATGTCCATGTTTTCGGAATAAAAGGCATTGCCGCTGCCAAGAAAAATCACTTCCATATACTATCCTTTACTAAAAATGTTTTCATGCTCAAAGCTGCTCCATAAGCTTGGCAAGATACTCTTTTGTGCCGCGCCTCATGATTTATTGTCGGCTCAACAGAGAAATATGAAAAGCGCGATTTTTAATGCCAATTTGAATACTGCCGGCTCTGGGCAAGATCTCTGGATAATGCTATGCTTCCCCCATGAATTATGAAGTGAAACTTGAAAAACTGGCTGGCAAGGGCAAAGCCTTGGCATGGCATCATGGCAAAGTGGTTTTTGTTCCTTTTGGCGTGCCTGGCGATGAAATAGAAATTGAAACAACCAAAGAGACCAAAAGTTATGATGAGGCCATTATAAAGCGGATGATTACCCAGTCTCCCTATCGCGTAGAGCCTCCCTGCGCTTATTTTACTTCCTGCGGGGGGTGCGATCATCAGAACATCGAATACAGCCGGCTTTTGACTTTTAAGAAGGAACTCTTAGCCGAAGTTTATAGAAATTTCATTAAAAATGGTTTAACCTTAGAGGAAATACACCCCTCGCCCTTACCTTACGGATACCGAAACAAAATCCATTTGCATGGGTATCAGAATAAAATTTTTCAAGTCTGGGGGTTTTATCATTACGAAAACAAAAAAATCGTGAATATTGAATCATGCCCTATTGCCCATGATTTGGTAAACAAAGCATTTCAGCTTGTTTTGAATTTCTTAAAGCAAAGGTTCTTTCAATTTTTTTTAATGGTAAATGAAATCATCATTCAAGTGGATGCTGAAAATACTGCCGCCATGGTTACCCTTATCAGCTCAAAGGTGCTTGATCCACCCAAATCACTATACGAAAAAATGAAAACCATTTTGCCTGAACTCTCGTCTTTGTATTTATATCACCGTAAAAACAAAAAGGGTTATCTATTTAAAACAGCTGTTGATGATTCACTGGAGAACCTTAAAGATTTAAAACTGCTGGGCGGGAATTTATTACCCATTGAATTCGCTAATTTAAAACTAAACATATCACCCTTGTCTTTTTTTCAAGTCAACAAGGCTGTGTCAGAAACAATAGTGAAACACCTTGAAAATGAACTGACCCGGTTATCAACCAAACCAGTGCTTGTTGATCTGTTTTCCGGCGTAGGCGCTTTATCATTACCACTGGCTGAACACTGCGAAATGATTCATGGGGTTGAACTGGTTCGTCACGCGGCCGAACTGGCTGAAGCAAACGCCCGAAACAACTCCATTCCTAATTTTACCATTCATCAGGGTGATGCCTTTGAAGCATTCAATAGGCTTTTGCAAATCATCAATTCCCAAGCAAAGGTTTTGCTGATTGATCCTCCCAGGCAGGGGCTTGATCGGGAACTGTCCATAAGAATTGGAGCAGGAGATTTTCAGAAAGTCTTGTATCTATCCTGCCACCCCCATGCCCAGGTTCGTGACCTTGAAATCATAATGGCCAGAGGCAAATTCCGAATCACCAAAATACAAGCCTTTGACATGTTCCCGCAAACACACCACACCGAAGTGCTTGTTGTGCTCGAAAGGGTCTGAAAAAAAACATCGCTTAATAACCATAGCAGCGAAAAGGCAAGATTTCACCAGCATACCGGATAACTTGAATAGATAACAAAAATACTTCCCAAGGAGATCGGCAACTATCGCACAACTGCCGATTCATCTTCCAGTCCGGCAAAAAAGACATCATCGGTGATCGGAGGAACCTGATGATCACATTTATCCTCAGGATAAAGATAATCCATGTTAACATTGCTCATGGATTTGAAAATCATCTCCCTCACTGATTTGTCCTGCCGGCTTAACCCGGCAATGGCCTCACGTATCACCTTGCGTTTGGAATTTTGCCCATAGGGGCATTTGCAGACAAGCTGAGTCAAACCCTTGTCAGCGGCAAAACGAATAATCTCGCGCTCTTTAACCATAGCCAGAGGGCGAATAACCGTGTATGGAAATTTGTGGTAAGTAAACACCGGCAGCATGGTCGCCATCTCGCCCTTGTAACAAATATTCATGAAAAGGGTTTCGATAATGTCGTCCATATGGTGGCCAAGGGCAAGCTTGTTGCATCTGCGTTCACGCGCCAGCTTGAGCAGCTCCATGCGCCTTTGAGAAGAACACCAATAGCAATTCATTTTTTGCCCTTCCTGAAGGCGTTTCATCACAGGCACCGGAATAATATGATACCTGGCTCCCCACTCCTGAAAAAGTTCTTCCAGCCTGGACTTTTTGCAGCAGGAACAAAAATCGGTCTGAATATGCACAGCCTCGACCTCGTAGGGAATCGGAAAGGATTTTTTACGCCGAAGCAAATCGTAAAGCATGGTTAAGGAATCCTTGCCGCCTGAAACAGCCACCAGAATTCTGTCTTTGGGTTGGATCATCTTGTACTTGTAAATCGCGCTTCCTATGCGTTTACCTATTCGCTGCTCAATCGTCGCCATGAAAACCTCGGAAAATAAAAATTCAGAATATAAATATGCCTAATAAGGTAAGAAATGTAAAGACGATTGAAGTCTATTGTGATATTTTCGTACTTGTTTAGCTTAGTTTTTTGGGGAGCTTACCCCAGCCACAGGTGGCTCGGGCCGGGCTTTCCGCCACTCCGGCTCCCGCCTTCGAAGGTTTTTTCGCGGAATTTATCCGCGAAAAA
>JAFGWI010000198.1 GCA_016937215.1 Spirochaetales bacterium
AGAAAATCTACAAATTCTACAAGGGGGAATCAAAATGAAAGTGATTCTTAATCAGGATATTGCAAATCTCGGTGAAGAAGGGGCTGTTAAAACTGTTGCCCCTGGTTATGCGCGTAACTATTTATTACCTAAGGGCTTGGTTATGCCCTTTAGCAAAGGGAATTTACGAATTCTGGAAAAAAAACGTGAAGAAATTGAAACCAGAAAAGAAGAAAAAAGGAAAAATGCCTTAAGCTTGAAAGAGAAGCTTGAAACAGAGGAACTGGTTTTTTCCATGCCTGCCGGCACCAGCGGCAAGCTTTTCGGTTCTGTGAATAATGGCAAAATCGCCGAAGAATTGGATAAAAAAGGCTATACGATTGAAAAAAAGCAGATTGATGTACCTGATCACACGATTCGTAATATTGGCGAATATGAAATCAAAATCAAACTTTATGAAAAACAGGAAGCTATCATAAAGGTTCGTGTTGAAGCTACTGAATCAGATAAAAGCGAATAAATTTATAATAGTGAATATATTGGATGGCCCAGGTAAAATTAAAAGATAGCGCACCTCCTCATCATGAAGAAGCTGAATTAGCTGCACTGGGTGCCATCCTGCTTGATCCCGAATCCTTGCCCCGGGTCATTCCTTTGATCCGGCCTGATTCGTTTTATAAGAATTCACATAAGCAAATTTTCCAGGCTATTCTGGATATGGACAACCGCAACGAGGCCATTGATCTGATTACCCTTACCGAGGTACTCAGTAAAAAGGAACAGCTTGATTCCTGCGGCGGCGCCGCTTATATTTCCAGGCTTACATCTGTTGTCCCGACCTCTGCCAATGTTGAGTACTATGCAAAAATCATTCAGGAAAACCATCTACGCAGGTCATTAATCCGCATTGCTTCAGAAATAATAGCCAGTGCCTATGAGGACTCCCAGGATGTTCGTGAAATTATTGAAGATGGTGAACAAAAGATCTTTGATTTGACAGACAAACAGTCGAGCGGAATATACAAGGCAGCCAAAGAAGTCATTAACACCACAATTGAGGCGATTGAAAAACTTTATCATCATAAAGGCGATTATACCGGAGTTCCCACTGGCTTTAAAGAACTCGACGATTTGACAAGCGGTTTTCAAAAAACCGAACTTATTATTATAGGTGCACGTCCTTCGGTGGGTAAAACAGCTTTTGCATTGTCCATGGCCGCCAATATGGCTTTGCACCATAATATTGCTGTGGGGTTTTTCACTCTTGAAATGTCAGCCATGGCATTGATGCAGCGATTGGTTAGTTCCGAAGCCAGGCTTGATTCGTCACGCATTCGAAAAGGGCTGCTTCGGCCATCTGATTTTAATAATTTGATGGAAGCGGCTGGTCGAATTTACGAAGCCCCATTGTTCATTGATGACACGCCCAATATGAAGCTTCTGGATTTGCGGGCCATGGCACGTCGAATGGTGGCTAATGAAAAGGTCCAGATTATTTTTATCGATTATTTAACCCTTATTTCCGCTGAAAACAGCAGTATTCCCCGGCATGAGCAGATAGCGGAAATCAGCCGTTCTTTAAAGGCCTTGGCCCGGGAGTTGAATGTGCCTATTATAGCCCTTTCACAGGTCCGTCGCGAGACTGAAGGCCGTAAGCCCAATTTGGCTGATATCCGTGAATCTGGTTCGATTGAACAGGATGCTGATGTGGTGATTTTTATTCACCGTGATCGAAAAGATACTCATGGTGATGATAGCGGTATTTCTGAAATTGAAACTGAGATCATCATAGCAAAACAGAGGAATGGCCCCATTGGAGAGGTTAAGTTGGCTTTTCTACCTCATTATACAAAATTTGAAAATTTGAGTTATGAAGCGCCTTGATTTATCTGCTAGAAATTTTGTTTTCATGATATTGATTATTGAAAGGCGCGAAAATATTTTTTTGTTATTCGGGGTCGCCTGGTTTGAAAAATAAGAAATAAACTTGATTTTTATAATTAGGCGTACTAAAGTTTTATTATAAGGCCATTATGAATTTTATCATGTTTTGCAATTATAAAAGTACCCTATTTGTTTGGCAATTTGATATTTAAGGAGAGCCGCGGAGCTTGTTTCGCAACCGGAATACATGAAATTGTTGCCTGCAAATGATTCGGTTAATCCTTTTATGGCCCAGCAGGAGGCGAGTTTAATCCTTCTAATTAAAATTGTGGAACAATTTCAGCATCAGGGATTGAGACATGTCTTTTTATTTTTCCAAAAATGGATGAACAAAGGTTATTTACTTTAATATTTACGGTAAAAATACTTTTGAAGCGACAGTAAACTTAGCTTGCAGGCCTAGAGTGAATATCAAGTCTATTCACATCACTCTGCAACAAATACTCAGGATTTGTGACCAATGGGCGTATAACCCAGCTTGAAGGTTCCTGGGCTTAGCGGCCAAGGTTCAAATAAAATGGGTTGAAGAAATTGAAAATAGTGTTGGTAAATTTTAAAAACAAGAGGTATTGTAATATGAGTTTAAGAGAAAATTATAACATCGATAATCTTCAGAACGAGGCTGAAATTCTAGTTTTTGAAGAAATGGACAAACAGCTAGAAAAATTACCTCATATTTGCAAGTGTGAAGAGTGTGTTTTGGATATGGCGGCTTTGGCTTTGAATAAAATAAAACCCTATTATAGAGTATCCCTTTTAGGGCGTCTCTATGCTGATTCTTCACGAGAATCGGAATACGCGAAAGAAGTGAAAGAAGCTGTCATCGATGCGATTAAAAAGATTTCCAAAAATCCGGCTCATGAAGTAAGCAAGTAGTTTTGTAAAGGCAATACCCACATTCCGCAGTGAATTTAGGGAATTTCTTATATTATTTAGAATTGAGGCTCTTTCAGAACTGAGGTTTTGAAAAAATAATGAAAATTGCGGATAAGTTATTTATATATTGCTGCCTGCAAATTGCTAATGTCAGGACTTTTGCAAATTGCTTTGTTAAGTAATTACGATTTGCAAAATCACCTTTTCTATTTCTCTATAATATAAAAAATTACTATTTTAGTGCGGAAAGTGGGGTAATATTTTTTTGTCATGTTTTTAGCTGGAATGGGAATGGATCGAATATGGCCGTTTTTTTGCTTTTATCCTTTGATTTCATTTACCAAGGCATCAAAAAGAGTGAGCATGTCTTCGGTGGTTTTGCGCAAACGACTTGAAAGTATTTGCGAGATGGCGCGGGTAATTGGAAGGCTGATTTGAGGATAGTTATTACCCAGCTGAATAAAATCTTCCTTGCGAATCACTAGAAGAATGGTGTCTGTGCTGGACATTACAGTTGCCGAACGTTTTTCATCATCGATAAGGCACATTTCGCCGAAAAAGACATTATCTTCAGCGCGCAATGAAACAACGGTATAATTATCACCGGCGCGGGTTTTTTTCTGAATTTCAACATTACCTTCATATAGAATGAAGAGCTCAGAACCCAACTCGCCTTCTTTGATAATCGACGAGCCCTGGTTTACTCGTTTTACCTTGATAATGCCAACAATCTGGTTTATATAATCGTCGTTTTCCTTGATTTCTTTGAAAAAGGGAATTTTTTTGATTTTTTCAATGACACCATCTTTTGATATTTTCATGGTTATACATTCTCCTCTAAGCCTTTCTAAAAACTGAAATATCTTCTACTATGTAAGAAAGCTGAAGGGCCTCTGGCTTATGTTTCTGAAATAAGAAACAGGTTTTTTAGACCCCTTTATTTCAGGAGTTCAAGTTTCTATAACAGCCTTTGTGTTTACAATTATTCACAATTTTCCTTTCAAAGTTCAGGACCAGTGCTCGATTTTATTAGCAATAATTGTCATTATTAATTGTAATGCTTATCGGGTAAGTATGTAAAAATACTCACGGTTATTTTTCAAATACATCCTGTAACTCCTTGTTCGAAATAATTATTTGACAACCAGTATTCCCAGAGAGTGTTCCCGAATAATATAATCTTCCGCGGGCAATATGATAGGGTGATTAACCTGAAGACCCTTTACTTCTTGCAGGTTTAATACTAGTTTTGAGATATCCGATGTTTTTTGGGCCTCTCTGAGGGCATCCATTTTCATTCTGTTCGGTGAACCTGTGTTTTCCAGCAAACCAAGCAAAAGTTGATTTTTATCATCGATCAAGGCCTGGCGATATTCGCCGTAACTTCGGTTAATATATTTATAGGGAATGGGTCTGGTGACAATCATACCCGTCCCTTCTGCGGGAGAAATCAAATCGTGAAAGATTTGTGATATTCCGCGAGTGGCTGAGGAGTAGGCAAGAATCATACGGGAGTAGTCGCGGCTTCGCACCACCTCGTCACACATGGCAGAACGCAAATAACCTTCAAACTTGGTGTCGAGAATTTCCGCAGAAATGTATACATCCTTGCTTAAAGCGCGGATTGTAAGCACAGTCATAACGGTTTTGGAATCGGTTTCAGAGGCGGTTTTGCTTTCAAGAGTATCGGCTAATATCAAGACCTTTTCCGCCTGTAGAATATTAGCTTGGAGCAAAGGCGCTTCGGCAAAATAATCACCACGGACAAAACCAAGATCACCCAAACCCTTAAGGCTTTTAAGGCTCTCCATTTTTTCCGGATCAATATTGGAAATGATAACAAGATTTTCTGAAGTTATGGCTTTATTAATGCCCAATATTTCCAAAAGAACTTCCGCGATATTGTCTTTCCAGCCGCAAATAATGATGTGTTTTTTTGTTTTTGAATAATCCATCAAACCCCTCCTGGCACGTGTATTTTGTTCTACAAATACCGAAGCCAATATACCTGAAAGATAACTCATCACGCCAATACCGATGAATATGGTTATGACTGCAACAATGCGCCCTCCAATGGTTACAGGATATTTGTCGCCATACCCGGTGGTGCTGAATGTAATAATCGACCACCAGAAGCCGTCGATAAAATTCCTGAATTGATCGTTTTCCGTGAATTCAAAGAATAAAACCAATGATCCAGCAAGAGAAAAGAAAAAAAACAAAAAAATACTAGGTATGGCTAATCGTGAGGACATGAGTTTCTTGAAAATCCTGGTGATTTTTTTCTTCATCTTGGTTAATTTTCGGAAAATTAAAGTAAATAGCTGAGAAAAAAATCCTGTTTCCCTGGCCAAAATATTATGGGCGCTGTTTGTTTCGATTTTATGTATTTGTTTAGCAAACAGGTGCGACCGTGTTAAAAGCGTTAGGGATTGGAGCCATGGTGTGCCATTTTTTCAAAAATGGTACACCAAAGCGTTTTCCTCTGGATAATTTCCAGGCAGGTTGCATGTATATAGTGAATGCCAATGAGCATTCACATTAGCGAGCAATAAATACGAAGTATTTATGATCAGCACGAAAACCTTCGAAGCGGTAGCGAAGTGGCGGGCCTGGTCATAAATGCTCCGCATTTATTGCTCGGCCATGCGTCCTGGCCTGGTCACAAATCTTCGATTTGCTGCTCGGTGGCGTGAATCCTCATCGGGATTCACTATGTCCATGCAACCTAAAAGCCCGGCTTGCTGGAATGAAATGAAAGCAGGCAACGCCCAAAAATTCATGAGCTGAACATATACGATTTTATTATTAAGGGAAACAGGCTTTCCATATAATCTATTTTTACTAATTAAAGTTACACAAGCTGTTTTTTTTGTTAAAATGTAACTCCTATGATTTCCGATGTCATTCTGAGGAGGTACGACGAAAAATCTACCCTTAAGCTGATAACACGCCGACCATGTACGCAAACACGTTAAACATAAGGCAAGGTGTTTCCGTTCAACAGAGATTCTTCACTTTGCTGTGTTCAGAATGTTCTTGGCTCTGGAGTGCTTTGGGTTAACTTATTTTTTTTGTTAAACTCGGGTTGATAAAGTTGTCTCAAGATCAATGGTTTTAAATTAAGAAAATTATTTGAAATAAGTTAAAATATGAATATAGTTTATTACAGGGTAACTAATGAATAAATCATGGAATATTGCTTATTTCACCTCCATTATTTATGAACCTTGGGCCCAGCTTCCCTGGTTGGGGGCTGTGGAAGAGGCAAAGTCGCGAAATATAAATTTGTTTACTTTCCCGGGTGAAGCTTTTAAAAGCAAGAATGGCTTTCTTGAACAGGGCAATATTATTTATGAATTAGCCAGGAGCAATAAAATTCATGGGCTTGTGAGCTGGAAGGGTAATTTGACCCTTGAACTTTCGGACAGGGAGCTGGAGGATTATTTATCGGGATTCAATGTGCCCGTGGTGTTAATGGAAGGCAGTTTGAAGGCATTTCCTATGGTTGATTACGGCAATTACCATGGCATGAAAATGAATATAAAGCATTTGGTACAAATTCACGGCTTTAATAAAATCGCTTATCTGGGTCTTGTGCCTGGTCATAAGGGCTATGAGGACCGGTTCAAAGGCTACAAGGATGGCTTGAAAGAGAACGGTTTGAACTTTGATGAAGGGCTTGTGCGGCCCTGGCTTCTCTGGGTAAGTGAGGTTGACGGGGTTCCCAGCAGTCAATTGCTGGATAATTGGCTGAAGGAACGCGTCGCAAAGGGAATGCAGGCGATAATCGGGGCATGTGACCCCATTGCGGTCTGGATTATCGAGCGGCTCGAAGCTCTGGGGTATCGAGTGCCAGAGGATGTATCGGTTTGCGGTTTTGACGGTTTTGATGAATATCAGGTATTGAAGCGTCCTCTTACAACCATTGATCCTGACTGGATGGGGCTTGGAAGAACGGCAGTAAAGGTGATGCTGGATATTCTTGAAAAGCGAAAGGTCGAGCAAGTAAATACTGTGCCGGCCATACAGAAAATAGCCAAAACCTGCGGCTGTATGGAAAAGGAAGTGGTAATGGCTGCTTATCAGGCACTGCCTTATCTTGGCCGCGTGATTAGACTGCCTGTTATGAAAAAGATGATAAGGCAGTTGCTGGGGGAATTGGCCGGCGAAAAGGGAGCCGAGATTGCCGATAAATTGCTCTATTTTTATATCAGCGATGTCAAGACAAGCAAGGTGTCCTTTGTTCAGGAATTTGACAGTGTTTTGACTCATTATTCGGAAAAGCTGGAGGATTTTAAACTGTGGCATATTTTTATTACCCATTTGCAAAAGAATAATGAAATATTGTTTGTTTTTAAAAAGCATTTGGGAAAAGCCTCTGCTCTTTGTCAGCAGGCAAGGATTCTGATTACCAATGCCCTTCAACGTTTTAAAAGCAGGGAAAATTCCCAAAAGCGGTTAAAAATTGCTGCCCAGAGAAATTTAGGAACAGAATTAATCACCGCCTTTACCCAGGATGAACTTTGCAGAATTCTGGAAAAGGGCGTTGTTCAGCTTAATATCAACAGTTGTTATTTGTATCTTTATGATGGGCCCGGTGCTTATCATTTTTACGATGCTCTACCGGAATACTCTTACCTTATTCTCGCGATGAAAGATGGTAAACGCGTTAACATAGGCGATGGACAAAAAAGAATTAAATCAACCCAGATTGTGCCTGATGATATTTTTATAAATTCTCCGCCAGCCAATTATTGTGTTTACTCCTTGTATTCAAGGGATAGTCAAATCGGTTATCTGGTGTTCGAATCTCCGATTCCCGATGAGGAAGCCTATGAATTCATTGCCAAACAGGTAGCCAGTGGTCTTATGGGAATTTTGCTTTTAAAAAAACTGGACAATCATTCCAGAGTGTTAAGCGATGGCATTGAAGAGCTTTCGAGCGCTGTTGAACAAATTGTCAGAAATATAGAGAATATTTTTACCACGATGAATATGCAGGGCCAGGCTGTATCTGATGAAGCCAGTGCCATTGAAGAGATGCGAAGCAATATTAATCGAATCGCCGAACTTTCCGATAAAACCGCTGAACTATCAAACCAGCTGGATGATGACGCTGACAATGGAGCGGCTTCAGTTAAAAACCTGGTGAACGCGATTCAGGGTATTCGTCAACGCTCGGACAATATTTTATCCCTTTCAACCCTTATTCAGGATATTGCCGATAAAACCAAGCTTCTGGCTTTTAATGCCGCTGTTGAGGCGGCCCATGCCGGAAAAGGAGGGGTTGGTTTTAATATTGTTTCAAAGGAGATTCGAAAGCTTGCCGAGGAAACGGAAAATAATATTAGGGGTATCAGCAGTGAGCTGGATACCTTGCTCAAGCTTATAAGGCAATCTGGAGCTTTAGCTGAAGATACCATTTTGCGTTTGGGAAGCATAATTGATAGCACCCGGGTTACAAGCGATTTGAACACGCAACTTAATTACGCCATGAAAGAACAGGACCGGGGTGTTCAGGAAATTTTAAAAACAACACAAAGCCTGGTTCAGATCACCGCGGAAATAAATACATCCATGACAGAGCAGCGCGCTGTGACCAAGGATTTCAAGGACACCATTACCAAGCTCAACGAAATAGCTGACTGATTTTTTTTATAACCTTTTCTATTTTCTAATGTTTTTTATCCTGGTCTCTGAACAGGGTTTCTCCTTTGATAAACCAGGAGATTCCAAAAAAAATGAGTAAAAAGCTTTCCAGAAAAAAAACGGGTTTATAAATAGACAATGGGTTTGCTGCCCCTTCCTGGGGATTGATGATTTTGTAGGCAATAATCAATGCCAAAATGATAATCATGGTGATTCCGCAGAAGAAGTAAATCTTATTTCGGATGATTTTAGCTTTGCCAGGATTTTTAGTGTCGCTTTTTGTGAAAAGGGCCAGCACAAAAAAAATGAGAATACTGAAAAAGATAAAGGCAAACACAAAATGTAAAGGCAGGCCGCTAAAATTTTCCGGAACAGGAACCAGGGCGACTCCAATGGCGCTGATGCCGCCCAAAGTGGCTATCAGGTTTTCGTACCATTCGTAGCCTTTGTAGCAAACCAGAAAAACGCCAAAAGCCCAGAGCACACCCACAAAAATGTCCCGCATGGCACCGTCATAATAATTGCTGATTGAGTAACGTGGGATAATTTGCCCCTGGAGAAAAAGTTCGCCTGACCATAATATAAGGGGAAGAAAGATACCCAAGAGACCAATAAATCGGCGCAAAGTTCTGTAACTCAGCAGCCTGGTGTCGTGGGAGCTTTCAATCTGAAGAATATTGTGTTTGATCCAGTTTTGTGTTGCTTTTAAGGGCATCATCATCTCTCCTTGTATTGTATTTTGGCCTATGAAACAGGGCAGTCGGATAATCCAAATTATCATGATCCTCCTTGCTTGTCATGAAGTATTTTTTATTGTCACCTTCAAAACCCATGAAAAGCGGTTTCTGGAATACAGAAACATCCTTGAAACATCAAGGCGAATTCAGGAGAAAAATGATTAAGTGTTAGACTTAATGACAAAAGTCCTGACATCGGCCATTAGCCGCAGGCTTAAAAAAAATATTTAAATTCACTGCGGAATGTGGGAGCAATTTTTATGATTCTTGGAAAATCCCGGTTTTGCAGGAGCCTCGCTAGTTATTAAAATCAAAACCATCCCTTTTACAAGGCTAGTATCAACTGAAAACCAAATTGATAAAAAAATGTGTAGGTGTTTAGCTTATCATTTTTGGGAGCTTGCCCCAGCCACAGGTGGCTCGGGCCGGGCTTTCCGCCACTCCGGCTCCCGCCTTCGAAGGTTTTTTCGCGGAATTTATCCGCGAAAAA
>JAFGWI010000199.1 GCA_016937215.1 Spirochaetales bacterium
ATACACGCAAACACTTTATTAGCGAATCAACCCGATTTTAGACAACTGGGATTCTTCACTTCGCTCCGCTGCGTTCAGAATGACAACAACAATTCTAAATGTGAACCATTCTGGATTAAATAAATTCGACCTATACTATGAAAGTACCCTTATAATCGGTCACATTTAGAATTGCTGGGATTACAACGATTAATCCGTTATAGAAAATATTTTAGCTGAAAAAAATGGGGGGGAATGGTTTTTAACAGAATTTACACACCAGGCAACGCCCAAAACTCATTAGCTAAACATATATATTTTTTTGTATTTCTTAAGCTAATTAGGTTCTGGAGTGTACCTGGCTCTGAAAGGGCTCGGGCCGGGCTTACAGGCCGTTCATTTATAACTCCCTAATGTGCACGCTCATTGGCATGAATTATACACATGGCTCCTGTTTGAAAAAAACCAGTGTAAAAAGGCTTTGCCATGGCTTCGATGCCTAATCCGTTATACTCAAATCGCAGTATTTCACTTAACAAATATGCTTTTTCCAATTATTTTTCAGCGCTGCAATTATTTATCATAAATCACAGGAGCTGCTGCCGCAGGTAAAGCATTTTTTGGGTGAACAATGGGGGGCTTCACTTTCATTGATAGTCCCGTCGGACATCAGCATATTCCACCACAATAATAATTCATCGAGCATTATGGATTGCTCTTCATCGGGTGATTCGCTTTTCAAGTGATTGATCGATTCCTCAAATTCGTAGAGTGTGAAAAGATAACCCATCTCTTCTATCGCTGCCATTATATTGGCAGAGGACCCATGTTGGTATAGAGATTTTCTGATTCCATTATCTTTAACAATGTCTTTAATAAATTTTTCCGCCTGTTTGATTGCCATAGTTTTCTCCTTTATAACTTGTAATGCAAGTTACATGCCAAACTGAGGGGAAAGTTTTAAATCCTTATCAGTTAAAAAGATAAGTGCTTCCGAATTTGTAAAAGGATTCATTGGTTTTACATTTATGTCAAACTAATTGAGGAAAAAAATCAGTAATGTCAAATTTGCTTGTTTTAGAGCGATAATCATGATTAAGCCGGACAAGGGTGTTTGTCTATGCCCTTGGTTCTTACGTGAACTTTACGTTAAAATTATTTAATGATATACTCCGAAAAACATAAAATTAAAATAAAAATGGAGGCAAGAATATGTGTGACAGAAAAGTGGGTATTCTGATTATAGTATTGTTGTTTGTTTGGGCCGGAGCTTTATTTTCACAAAGCCAAATCCTGTGGCAGGTAGATGATCAGGGAAATATCACAAAAAATGGTGAACCTTTTCAAATTCGAGGCGCATCCTGGACCGGACTTCAAGGCCGGGAAGAAATGGATAAGCTGAGCGCCATGGGCCAGGCTCCCATGGAAATGTATATAGGTAATGTTTTTTGGGCGGAAAGCAGCCGGAACTACGATTCGGATATCGCCGAAATCAAGGCAATCGGCTTTAACACCATTCGGCTTCCTTTGGTCCCTCAAACCCTGAATCCCAAAGATTCTATGGGCCGCGCGCCATATTTGGATAACGCAGATTCTGTCCAAATTGAAAATTCACGCCTTGCCTTGGAAACAGTGATCAAAAAGCTCGATGAAGCTGGTATTTATGTTGTTCTGGATTTACACAGTTGCTCCAATTATGTTTCCTGGCGAGCCGGCCGTCTGGATGCCAGGCCGCCTTATCCTGATAAAAATTATGACAAATACGATTTTTTACGGGAGGATTGCTCTTGTGCCCAGTTTGATAATCCCAATGGAGTGACCAATATTCAAAAATATTCCATGGCCATGTGGCTGAATGATTTACAAACACTGGCTGCATTGGGAGATCAATTGGGCGTTTCGAATATTATGGGAATCGACATTTTTAATGAACCCTTTGACTATTCCTGGGAAGAGTGGCGTTACCTGGTCGATGAGGCTTACGCGGCCATTCTGCCTGTAAACACCAATATACTTATTTTTGTTGAAGGTGTTTCCTCACAAGCGGGTGTCCAGAATATAAACTCAGGAATTTATGGCCTAGTGCCCCATGGTGATCCGGACACCAAACCTTCCTGGGGAGAAAATCTATTTGAAGCCGGAGAGAATGCCCCTAATATTCCAAAGGATCATCTGGTTTATTCACCCCATTGTTTCGGTCCATCTATTTATGTTCAGAGCATGTTTGTGAAACAGGATCAAGTTCAGTGTCAAGGCCTGGAAGGAGATGCTGTTGGAGACATGAAATGTTCCATTATCATCAACAGAAATCTTCTGGAAAAAGGCTGGGATGAGCATTTTGGCTATCTTAAAAAAATGGGTTACGCAGTGGTGATTGGAGCTTTTGGAGGTAACCCCACATGGCCTAACAAAGCCGAGCTTCGTGATCAGGACCGTTATTCCTATCTAAACGACAAAACGGTAGACTGGCAATGGCAAAACGTTTTTGTGGATTATTTAATCTCCCGCGATATAAGGGACAGTTTTTACTGGGCCATTAATCCGGAAGAATTCAGCTCTGACGGAATTTTTACTCATGCTTACGACCCAGTTAAAAATGAAGCCGCTTTCGGGATTTGGCTTGAGCCTGATGCTAAAAAACTTGAATTATTGAAGCGCCTCTGGGAAGGAAAAATGATTGAACACAAAATCGGTGATGTGAATAACGATTCCTTTGTCAATATTATTGACGCCCTTTTGATCGCGCAGTATTATGTCGCATTGCCTGTTACCATGGAAGCCGATGATTCAGGTGACGTGAATTGCGATGGCAAAGTGAATATCATCGATGCCCTTCTGGTAGCCCAGCATTATGTTGGCCTGCGCGGGCCATTTTTTTGTATCTGAAATTGTATCTAAAAAACGAATAACTTTATTTTACTGCCTCTTTCCTTTGGGGGAGGGGCTCGTTTTTTATACTACCACTCTAGTGTGTCTGTACCAGAAAACATCTTATTGCCATTACCAGCCAAATCCCTGCAAAAAATGTGAATCCTATTTCTGGCTCCTGTGATTTCTTGTGATTGTCACAAAAGAGTATATTTCCAAAAAAAAACGGGTATTTAGAAGAATTTTTGAATAAACCATATTAGATTTGAATCTACTAAAAGCAATTATTTGGGATAGAACCATGCCCCCTATGCCTAAGGTTATGACTGGCAGAATCGGATAAAGCTAAGCAAATATACTCACATAAAAAATCGGAAAAAACCCCATAAATCAAGGGCTTTACCAAGAAATTCGATGTTTTAGTTTAACTTTGTTTGACTTTCGAACAATAGGGCAGTACCTTTTTAGTTAATGGTGGGTAAGGAGCATTTATGAGTAAATATTTTTTATTTACAATCACACTATTTTTGATATTTTTATTGTCCTGTGTTTCAATCGGTGCGAGTGAAAAAGGAATGATGACTAATAGTAGTTCTCTTTTAATCGAAAACAATTCATCCTATGATATTTTGCATATTTATATTTTAAATGCCAATGGCGATTATGAGGAACTGGAATATACGGCGCAGGGCAATATTATTCTGTCATGGGATTCGGCTGAATTGGAACTAACTCCAGGCGAGTATTATATATTGGCTGAGTATGAAATTGACGGTGAGTATTACGGAGAGGAACAGTATCTTGCCATGGTGCCAGGCAAGCATTATGGTTGGGAGATCAGCGAAGCCCTGTGGTCCGATTACCAATACGGTGCTTCCTACGATTACCTTGGTTACGGCGATTACGGATATTTGGATTATGCTTATCTGGCTTATGGTGACTACGCCTATCTTTCCGATTAAAGCGATTGATTTTTACGCCTGGAATTTGTATTTGAATCGATAGCAAGATGTTTGATTTCCCGGCTTGTTTTTCAAATGAGCCGGGACAGCTAGTATAACCTCGTTTTTGAGTATTAATTCAGAAAGGCTTTTTTAGGTTTGAATTCAGGACTGCGGAATGTGGAATACAACATACTTTTATAAGGGGTGAATTTTTGTGTTGGTTCAGAGGCAGTCGGATTGGCAATACTTTTTGACCCATAAGCCTGTTGATTTCGCTTTTGAGATAAAAAAACCCGGCTGCCCTAAAACAAGCCGGGTTGTATGAGCATGAAAACTTCTGCCTAGCAGAAATGGTCAATAATATTTACATAGTATTGGGCTACCAAAAGGGCGTCCACAATATTCACTTTACCATCGCAGTTAACATCTGCCAGTGTTTCATCATAATTATCTACAGTCTGGTTGACATAGGCTTTGGCGATAAGCAGGGCGTCTACTATATTGACAACACCGGAATGGTCCACATCGCCCAGATCTGCCACTGGTGGAGGAGTAGGTGTTGGTGTATTGTCTGGCGGTGTTGTTTCTCCAGGGCCAGTGCCATCAGGCTGTACACCCCAAATTTGTGTTGTCCCGTCAAACATGGTTATGTTTTCTGTTGCAACAGCGTCCGTGGCGTTTAAGCCTTTGAAAGACCAGTCATTTTCCTGATCCCAGAAAGTGGTGTTATTTGGAGCCAGAATCCTGATCTGAGTTTCAGCCGAGAATTCAGATTGTCCGCCAGGGTAAATGTTCTCACCGTTTTCAAAAGCGCATTCGATATAGTAATCGTTGCCTTTGAATTGCTTTACGGCTGACATCGTAATGGGGAATTCCACATAATTGGTGGAAACAGTGATGTCCTCAGGACCATAACCGGCAGCCGCGAATTCCGAAATATTGAAATAGATTCTGAAGCGCAGGTCCTTAATGGTTCTGGCCGGCCAACCAGACTGGTTATTAATCAGGACTTTATATTCAGTATAATGTGGACCTTGGGAATTCAGCTTGGCTTCGGCAAAGAACTCAACATCTTTTTTCTCGGGTGAGGGAGAAAAAGTGGCTTCTGAAGGATTTCCCAAAGCTAAAAGGGAAGCCACAAAACCGGCATTATAATCGCAAGCGACTTCGTTCTTAACATAATCGCCAATGCTATCGGTATAATTGCCGGTTTTATCCGGACCGCCGACCAAAGCGCCGAAAAGAACATGACGGTGGTTCGCGGGAACATCCTGTTTGTCGAGCCAAGAACCATGGGATGTTCGGTGGTGCGGGTGTTGGGGAGCGTTTCGGCCATAGCCAATGACATAACTTGAATTTCTGCCATTAACGCCCAAGGCGTAATCAATCTGTTTCTTGGCCCAGTTGGCATAGCTTGTTTTTTTTGCCGCGTCACCCTCGTCCCAGTTCGCGTAGGACAAGGCCAGGAAGGCAGATGTGGTTGCGTGACGCAGAGCGCCCCATTCCATTAACCAGGCCAGTCCGTCTGGGGTGTTGCCCGTAGAACCGGCTACCCACCAATCAAGGTGTTGATGAGCAAAATCCTTGTAAATCTGTTTGCCAGTAAGCTTGGCCAAAAGCAGCATGCCGCCGTAGTGAACATCGTCCCAGCAGTGACCCCATTTGTATTCAACTTCATCGGTTTGTCCCTGTCGGTTTAATTTGTCAACATAGCTTTCAGCATCGGAAAGATAGGAAGCCTGTTTTGTGGCAGTATAAAGCCAGATAGCCGCCCATTGCAATTCATCGGTTGATCCGCTATGGGAAGTATAGAAATTCAAGGCAGCTGTATAGTTTGAATCGCCGGGGCTAGATTTTGCCCTTGCGTATAATTCCTTGGCCTTGGTTAAGTAGGCACTGTTGCCATATAAAATATTTCCGATGGCCAATGCTGCCGCGGTTTGAGCCATTACTGTGCCCAGGCCGCTGGAAGCGGAATAGCTTGGTCGTTTGCCAGCCTGCATTTCCAGATGAATCACTTCAACCGGCCCCCACCAGGAATGGTCAGCATTACCGTCACCTATTTGATAGGTGTAGTTATTGCCATCCCAGCAGCTCGCCAGATAATCCAGAGCGAATTGCAGGTTCCGATCGAGATCTTCATTTGAACCAAATTCGTAAGCGCCCCAACCCATTTGAGATACGGAATAGGCCATAGGCAAATTGAATTTTACATGGTCACCGGCATCGTACCACCCGCCAAGCACATCGTCCGCCATGGTGGCGTCACCACGCCATTCAACACGGTTCCATTCCGCTAATGGGCCTGCTTGCTGAGCTTCGTAAAAATAAATGGCTTTTGCCAGGGCATCGTTATAATCCTGCCCGAAACTGTACAATGCAAGAAAGAAGAGAAACAAGATCATGATTTTTTGTTTCCATTTTGACATGATTGACTCCTTTTTTGTTTTAAACTTTGTGTCCATAAATAATTTTAGTTTATTATATTTATGGTATTTTATAGATTTCCTGATATTAATATACAATAAAAAAGTCAGTATAGTTATCAGATTTTTATCTGATTAAGTAATAAGTCTTTTGTTCCCGGAGTTTTGGGTAATTTTTCAGATAATTTACTTTAGATCCTGCTTCATCTGCCACTTTTTGTCCTTTTTTTAAATCCAGGAGTATTTTGATCGTTCATTAGACTAAGCTTTAAAAATGGCTTTATAGTATTAGGGAGGTTGCCCCAGCCCTGAAAGGGCTCGGGCCGGGCTCTATGTCGCTCCGGCTATCGCCTCCGAAGGTTTTTTCCCGGAAATTATCCGGGAAAAAACGCTTTGGTGAAGCATTTTTGAAAAAATGCATCACCACGACTCCGATCCCTAACCTGTCAGAATCGAGTTGTCGCTAAGGAGTAACCATAAAAAATGTAAACAAATAAAGCCGTTATGGAAAAATATAGTCCGATATCATTCTGAGGAGGAAGGCCGAAGAATCTATTATGTTTCAGGAGATCGTGCATTTATTTTTCCTGTAAAGCCTTTGTAAGCAAAGCAACTTGTCTTATTCCAAGCGAGATCCTTTACTCCACTTTGCTTTATTCAGGATGACAACAACAATGCTAAATTTGAAGCATTCCGCATTAAATGAGCTCGACCGGATGCTATGAAAGTACTCTTATAATCGGTCAGATTTAGAATGGCTGGGATGAATCATTCATAAAGAAGATTTCCCTTGTTTAGCCAAGAATTTCTTTATTTTTTTCCTCCAGTTTTTCGTCCAACAATGCATTGAACATCTTTTCTGTCATAGCCATGTGGGACACAAAATTTCCGTCAAGGTAAACTGAACAATTTCCCCAGGCAGTGGGAAGGCTTTGGGCTTCTTCGGCATTTTTAATTTTTCGTATTTCGGCCTTTAGTCCTCGTTGTTCCGCTGTTTTTGCCATGATCTTCACAAAGGGGGCATTAAAGGGGCACATATCAGAATAATAAATCAGCACTCCCTTTGAGTTTTTCAATTGCTTTGTGGGGGTGTTTTTTTTAAAAACAGGATCAGGAGCTGTGATATCAAATTTTTTAACATAAAGTTCAAAGTAGGGCGGAGCCTCATCTACTTTCTTAAAACCCTGTTTCAGAAAGAATTTCTTATCAACTGTATAGGGAGCTTTTTTATTGTTGGTGATCGCAACCAGGCCTGAACTTTTTTTCATCCGGCAATCCTCTTCGCAAGCTGTTAAAAGTTTTTTTCCAAGACCCTGCCCCTTATATTTACCTGAAGCCCACAGGCATTGAATAAAGTGGAAGCCTGTCGCTGTGATGGGGAACCAGGCTGATTCAGCAGGGCAGTATTCTATAAAAACTTTTCCTCTGACATCTACTTTAAGAAAACAATGGCCTTTTTTAAATTCTTCCCTTAGCCAGGCTTTTTTAACTTCGGCCCGTTCTTTGTTGACCTTGTCATTTCCTATGGCGCAGCAGATATGCTCGGTATCAATATTGTTTTCGTTCAAAAAAATCAGTTTATAATCTTCCATGGCTTTCTCCTTGAAATACTGAATCACCCATTGAAAGGCTGCATTGCTGCAGCCCCTCGTTTAAAAATTAAATTCCCTTTCCCAGTTAAAATGGGCTGAATCTTCGTAGTTTTGCGGCCAATGTGAACACCAATGGGGAAGTGAAACATCGCGGATACGGTCAACAGCGGGGTGGTAAGGTTTGATATCCAAAACAGGGGTACTGTCTTCCAGGTCCGCGAAATAAAACTCGATTTCGCCTTTATCAGGATTGATGGATTTCACTGCCAGCGCGCTTAATCCAATAAGATTGGGCCTGTATTCACTGCGGGTCGCGAAAACACCCAGTTCCTGTGGTCCGCTTGTATAGGGCTTCTCGGTCTTAAGATGTTTCCGGTTTTGCTCAGTATCATTCTGGTGAAACCAGAAAAGCACTTGGAGGTGAGAAAATCCCTCTATACCTGTCATGGCTTCTTTGTATTCAGGATCAATTTTTATGATCCAGCGACCTTGTTTAGCTACCATCTTTCCAATGGGTTTTAAAATTATCTTTTCCATTTTTATTCTCCTTCAGGATTTGATGTTTTAATCTTACCCAAGGACTCTTGTATTATCTTTATTTGTTTTGCTTTTGACTTTATTAAGATTGCTATTTTTTTCAGGAGAAAAACCTTTGAAGCAATAGAGAAGTCAGGAAGCAGACTGACAGTGAATGCCAATGAGCATTCACGCAGACAGTGAATGCCAATGAGCATTCACGCAGACAGTGAATGCCAATGAGCATTCACGCAGACAGTGAATGGCAATGGGCATTCACAATAGTGAGCAATATATACGAGGCATTTGTGACTAAAATGCGGAGAGCCTGGCCCCATAGGACTGGGACAACATGGGGAAAATAATTAATTAAACAAATGCTAGTATAAAAAAATCCTTGTATGAAAACCTAAGTTCCGGTATCATATTAACCGAAATGGAAAGATTCCTGTTTCAAGCTTTTCTTGTCGGGAATCTGAATGAATCAGGACAAATTGTGGCCCTGATGCTGACACATCCTGTGAAAAACAACCAAGGACTGCCAGGTATATTATTTTTTCACAAAACTGATTCAATAAGGACTTAATTTATTTTCGCGTGTAAGTATTCAGGTTTTTCTGAATATTTTACATAGGGTTTTCTGTTTGGGAACACCCATTATTTTTTTATTAGAAGGAGAAAGTAGAATGAAAAAAAGTGTATTATTTTTTGTTTTCGTGCTTGTGGCAATGCTGTTTTATACTGGATGTCAACCTAAGGGGCAGGAGCAGAACTCCGCTGGAAAAGACTCTGGTGTTCAGGGAAAGGTCGTTACCATGGCTGGTCCCTTTGTTGACAATGATGCAGTGAAATTTAATAACGCGGTTAAGGCCTTTGAAGAAAGAACAGGTATTGATATTCAGTACGAAGGGTCCAAGGAATTTGAAGCTTCCATTTCTATCCGAATTGAAGGCGGCAATGCTCCTGATATTGTGGATTTTCCCCAGCCCGGTTTACTCGCAACATTTGTCAAGGGCGGTTATGTGGTTGACCTGAATAAGGTTCTTGATATGAATAAAATCAAACAAAATTATATCCAAAGCTGGCTGGATATGGCAACCATGGACGGGCCGGAAGGAAAGATAATGGCCGGAGTGTGGGGCCGTGTCAGCGCGAAATCGTTGGTTTGGTATAATAAAAAGGAATTTGACGCAGCCGGGTATAAAGTGCCTAAAACCTGGAAAGAACTGGAAGATCTTGAAAAAATGATCATGGCAGATGGTGATACACCCTGGGCGATTGGTATTGAATCCGGCGCGGCTACGGGTTGGCCTGCAACCGACTGGATCGAAGAATTCATGCTGAGGACCAACAGCCTGGAGGATTACGACCGTTGGGTTAAGGGTGAGTTAAAATTCGACTCTCCACAGGTAAGAAAAGCCATAGGAAAGTTGTCTGAAATCTGGCTTACAAAAGGTATGGTTTATGGTGGTCGTGAAGGTATTGTCACAACCAGTTTTGGCGATGCTCCCAAGGTGATGTTTGAAGAACCACCCAAAGCTTGGCTGCACAAACAGGGGAATTTTATCACCTCCTTTTTTCCTGATAACCTGAAGGCTGGTGTTAATTATGATTTTTTCTATCTCCCTGGAATTGATCCTCAATATGGAAGACCTGTTCTGATTGCAGGCGATTGTTATGCCATGTTTAATGACAGACCTGAGGTCCGAATGGTTATGGAATTTTTTGCCACAGGCGCTTCAGTTGAAAGCTGGATCAAAGCCGGTGGAATTGTTTCACCCCATAAAGACGCGCTATTGAGCTGGTACACCAATGATGTTGATCGTAAAGTAGCTGAGGTCATTCAAAACGCGACCAGTGTGCGTTTTGACGGGTCAGACCTGATGCCCGGTGAAGTTGGGGCCGGATCGTTCTGGAAAGAAATAACAGCCTATGTTTCCGGTACAAAATCTCTTGATGAAGCTTTAAAAGCCATTGACGCGTCCTGGCCGAAATAAATACTGTTCCGCAGGAAGATAGAAATATCTTCCTGCTTGTATCACACCCTAAGTGTAGAGGAGATCATAATGTTGGAGAGTGTTCGTTCCAATTCTTTTCAGATAGTTAGATTATTCGCCCTTGTTATTTTGGCTGTTTTTGTCCTTGTTGGCGGCTTTATTTTGTTACAGAATTTGCAGCATGTTAAAATGATCATGATGGTTTTTGCCGTGATATGGGGAGTTGGATCTGTGGCCCTGTTGTTTTGGGTTTTTAACTCCATTGCTCAAGCCATGCCCAGGAAAATCCGGCCTATTGCTGTGGCCCTTGTTTTCGCGGGGCCGGCCATTGTTTTGCTGGCATGGGCCCTTGTTCTGCCCACATTGAGAAGTTTGTGGCTCAGCTTTTTTGATGACACAGGGCATCAATTTGTATTCCTAGATAATTATACTTTTGCCTTTACTGATCCGATAATGCTTGAATCATTTAAAAACAATTTATTATGGATGGTTTTTGGCACCAGTTTTTGTGTGATTCTAGGATTAATCATTGCCGTTCTTTCCGATAAAAGCAAATTTGAAAAGCTCTTTAAGGCATTGATATTTTTACCCATGGCCATTTCTTTTGTAGGAGCCGGTGTTATCTGGAAGTTTATGTATTCTTATAAAGGCGAGGGTATCAATATTAACGAAATAGGGCTTCTTAATGCCATTGTTGTTGCCCTGGGTGGAAAGGCCCAGTCCTGGCTCTTGATGCCGGTATGGAACAATTTTTTCCTCATCGCTATTATGGTTTGGCTGCAAACCGGTTATGCCATGGTTATTCTTTCGTCTGCCATCAAGGGCATCCCTTTGGAAATCATTGAAGCCGCGAAAATGGATGGCGCCAATGAGTTCCAGATCTTTTTTAAGATTACTATTCCCTTTATTATGCCGACCATAGTCACTGTGGCCACAACCATATTAATTTTCAGTTTAAAACTTTTTGATATTGTCCGTGTTATGACCGGCGGTAATTTTGGAACCAATGTGATAGCCAATGAGTTTTACCAGAGGCAATTTACCTATAGAAAAACCGGGCAAGCTTCGGCCATTGCCATCGTTTTACTGATCTGTACCATACCTGTGTTAATCTATAATTTAAGGCAATTCAGAAAAAGGCGGACAATCAAATGAAAAAAACAAAGCCCTCCAAAATTAGTTCGATTATCCTTTTTATCCTGTTGTTATTTATAGCCATTGGCTGGACCGTTCCCACGCTGGGAGTTTTTGTGACATCCTTCAGGGAATCAAAAGATATTTACAGTTCCGGTTGGTGGTCGGTTTTGCCTCACATGGAATGGGTAAAAACAAGTGAGTTTCAATTGGCTGAGGCTACTGATCCCAACGCGCCTATCACTATAGAAGGCCATACCGCTTCATTTGACGAATGGCGGCAAGGCATTAAAGTTTCAGAAAACAAACGCCTGCGATGGTATGGTAATAAGCGTTCGCGAAAAATCGAGGTTTATGAGGAAAAGCTGTTAGGCTTTGGAGCTAATCTGACCATGCAAAATTACGTTGATGTTCTTCAAGGAGGCGAGATAAGCTTTGATGATGGGTCCGGGAACATTATTACCCGAGAAGGCAATAATTTCGGCGACGCTGTGATAAATTCGCTGGCTGTGTGTATCCCTTCTACTGTTATTCCGATTCTGATCGCGGCCTTTGCCGCTTATGCTTTTGCCTGGATGGATTTTCCAGGAAGAAAGCCCATGTTTGTAATCCTTGTGGCATTGTTAGTAGTCCCATTGCAGATAGCCTTGATTCCTATCCTGCGTGATTTTACAGCCTGGAATTTAAATGGCACTTTTGTGAGCATGTGGCTGGCCCATACCAGCTTTGGGCTTCCCCTTGCCATTTATTTGCTCTATAATTATGTCAGCACCCTTCCCAGGGATGTTTTTGAATCAGCTTACCTTGATGGGGCAACTCCCTTTGTCACCTTTGTCCGATTGGTGCTGCCCATGTCCATTCCGGCTTTGGCAAGCTTTGCCATTTTTCAGTTTCTATGGGTCTGGAATGATTATCTTGTGGCCCTGATCTTTCTTGGTGACAAAAATCGTGTTGTTACAAGCGCCCTTGCGGCGATGATAGGTGAAAAAGGCCAGGATTGGCATTTGCTTACGTCAGGTGCTTTTTTAAGCATGATTTTGCCTTTGACTGTGTTCTTTGCTTTACAACGCTTTTTTGTCAGAGGATTATTGGCTGGATCCATTAAAGGGTAAAACATTGAGGCTCTTGCAAAACTGAGGTTTTGCAAGAAACATAAAAATCACGGATAAGTTATCTTATTCCCGGATCATGGTAATAATTTTATTGCTGTCTGCTGATTGCTATTGTCCTATTTGTTTAGCGAATCATCTATCGTGGGTTGCCCTAGCCCTGAAAGAGATCGGTCCGGGATTTGTGCCCTCTGGTCACAAGTTCATCGCATTTAATGCTCATTACCATGAATAGCAATTGGTATTCATGATAAGCCTAACGCTTGTTTATCATTTAGTTTTGTAAAACGAGCGGGAATGGTATACTTCGCTTAAGGACAATATCAGTTTTAAGGCTGTTAAGCATCATTTTAGATCAGGAGGTCGTATTATGGCGAAATTCTCATATTCCCGCATTTGGAATAAACTTTATCCCCATGCGTATGATCAATTAGCTCGTTTGACTGTTTTTTTGGATCAACAAAAAAAAACAGGAGTATTTTTGAAAACCAATAAGCAATGGTACAAAGAAGGAACTGTATATTGCGTTTACCCCAATGCTTTTGAGGGGGGCTTCAAAGGGCTAACCAAGCAAATTTCATATTTTGTGGAGCTTGGGATTTCAACTATATGGCTTTTACCTTCGCTTGAATCTCCTGGAAGAGACCAGGGCTTTGATATCTCTGATTATTATCAGATTGCCCAAGGCCTGGGTGGTAATGCCGAGTTTGAAAAGTTTATCAACGCGGCCCATCAAGTTGGATTACGGGTTATTTTTGATATCGCGGTTAATCACACATCTGAAGAAAATATCTGGTTTAAAGAAGCCTGCAAAAGCAGTCACTCTTTTTATCATGATTTTTACCATTGGCAAGAGAGTAATCAGCAATATCCTCTGGCATCGCCTGTTTTTCCGGATACCGAAGACTCAATCTGGACTTTTCATCCTGAAGCTAAGGCCTATTATCTGCATTTTTTTTATCATTTTCAACCTGATTTGAATTACGCTAATCCTGAAGTAGCGCTGGAAATGATTAAAGTGCTGGCATTCTGGAAAGCCTTTGGGGTTGACGGATTTCGCATGGACGCGGCTCCGTTTCTATGGAAGGAAGAGGGAACGGATTGTGTAAACAGGCCAAAGGTGCATTTGATCTTAAAATTATTTCGGGCAGCCATGGCCTATCTTGCTCCGGGTTCTTTATTTCTGGCTGAGTCCAACCTGCCTTCTGAGCAACTTCTTGAGTATTTTGGCAAAGATGATGAATGTCAGGCTGCCTACCATTTTCCTCTGGTACCGGTATTTTATGAAGCACTTTATCATCAGGACCCAACTTTATTGGTGAAGGTGCCATTTCGAGCCTTGCCTCCTGGTGGACAATATTTTACTTTTTTGAGATGTCATGATGAGGTGCCTTTGGATCTGGTTTCAGACCATCGAAGACAGGAACTGCTGGATCATTACGCGCCGAATGAGGACACCCATTTTAGGGGAGGCTATGGTTTTTCCGGACGATTATTCGAGCTCATGGATTACAAGGCAGAAAAGGTTTTGGCCGCTTTTTCCCTGCTTTTATCATTGCCGGGCACACCCATTGTTTATTACGGTGATGAAGTCGCGATGCTGAATTCCCAGGATTTTTTTGACCTGAAATGCAAAGAAACCGGCGTTTTTGATTCTCGATTTTTACACAGAGGCCCCTGGAAGCATAATGGAAAAGCAGCTGATAAGTTGTTTGGTGAATTAAAAAAGATGCTGCGATTTCGTAAAGCCCATCCCCGTCTTTTTAGAGCTATTCCACAACTCGAAACTGATGGACCGGTTTTGATTTCAAGGCGAAGCATGGGAAAACGAAAACTGCTGATCATTACCAATCTTTCTGATCGCCTTTTTGTCCATGGCGATTACGAAGTGGAACCCTATGGTCGGATTTGGGAATTTAACTGATCCATTTTTGAATCAATATTTTATTTATATATGAATAGAGCCTCTCGCTATTATGTTTTTTATTCACTTGTATCAATGAAATAAAAAGCCGAATCAACAGGAATTTTTGCGTGTATTCCTGTCTTTTTGGAAGCTGGAAGCCTCCTGGGGAAAGTGGCCATTTTCTAATGAACAGGCACATTACCGGTAATATTGGCGACTCGCGAGGCTTTGGTTCGAAAATGTCCATTCTATATTTTCTGGAATTCTTGTTAGGCTTTGGGGAATGCAATCCGCTTGTCGGGGTTTAGCGATGGTAAAGTGGAAATTGGAATTGCCAAGAGTGTAGGTGAATTCAGAGAGCCAAAGAGGGTTTTCAAAATAACTGAAGTTTTTGTATTGGGAATTCGCGTCTTTAAAGTTTTCAGTTTTTAAAGGCCCTTTTTCTGTGGTTTCAAAAAGCTGGGGATTCATGCGACTGGCCCAGAAAAGTTCACGCATAACAGCCTTTGGATCAATATAGAAAGTTAAAAAAGTAAGAGTGTCGCCGGAGTATCGCTGAAAAACAGTACCCTGGTTATCCCCCTGTTTCCAGCTATAAACACCATCGGGTCTGGTAATATAATTGTGTTGATCAAAATCCAATTCACCCTGAAAGCTGTCAAAATGCCTGATGTATAAATAGCCCCGTGAAAAATAGATGACACCGCTATGACGCGAGATGAGGCCATTAGTCTCTCGAGTGATGGTAAAATCGCATTTGATAATTTCCGGTTCCAGTATTTGCTTGTAATATTCGGCGTATTGGCTGTTTCTAAAGGCGTCACCATTGTGGAGGTCTGTGTTGCCAAACCCATCCATAATACTGTCGTAGAGAAAAAAATAATCGTTTAGCTCTAATGAATTGATTTCCGGTTTAAAACAGGGTTCAGGGAAAAAGCCTTGGGTGCTGTTGCAGCCTATTAAAAAGAAAATGATTAAAATAATGATAATTTGTTTCATGATATATCCTTTCTATCGAGTGATAGAATAAAATTGGTATGTGTTTGCTTTCTGTGCTTTTGGGGCGTTATCTGCCTCCTGTTTCAAGGGCATTTACAGCAAAATTGTGATTTTGCTAAACAAGTACTGGAATTTTAATTATTAGGATGTTTGATGACCTTTACCTTTTCAATAGTGACCAAACCCTCGGTTACTGTTTCATCTATAAACGGCAAGATTTTGTTGATATTTTCCTGAGCATCCACGATCTCCACAACCACGGGCAAGTTCATTGAAAGATCAAGCAGTTTGGCACTATGCATGTGGCTGTGTGCCCCGAAACCCATGATTCCCCTTAAGGCTGTGGCTCCAGCAAGATGAAGTTCTCTGGCTTTGACGATGATTTGTTCGTACAAAGCTTTTCCCTTGTAGCTGTCAGATTCACCAAGATAGATACGCAGCAAAACCGACTCTTCAGATAATTTCATTCAAGACTCCTGTTATTTTAAAAGAAAACGGGCCAGCATGATTCCCGCGACAGCTAAAACCAGACCTGACACCATGCTTACCCCCAGATTCAATAAAGCCAGTCTGGATTCGCCTTCACGAAAAAGATTGACGCTTTCCAGAGCAAAGGTCGAGAAGGTGGTGAAAGCCCCGAGAAAACCAACTGTAATGAATGCCTTGACCTCGCCGGGGATGATGATTTTCTCAAACAGGCCGAAACAAAAGCCTATGACCAGGCTGCCAATAAGATTTACTGTCAAGGTTCCCCAGGGGAATCCCGCGCCTGAAAGATCAGACACCCATTTTGATAAATAATAGCGCGCTAACGCGCCGAAACTGCCGCCAAGAGCAATAGCCATTGCCTGTTTCATTGGTACCTCAAATTTCACTCAGCCTTATGGGCTATTTGATTGTGTTTCCATGGTAATTGAAAACACAGCTTGTGGCAAGGGTGTTTATGGTGAAGGGATATTAAGGGCCTTGTGAAAAGCGGTGAAAAATACAGGGACTATGTTTTTGGCGCATTTGAATTTTCCGAGATGTGGTTGGTTGAGCATGATTGGTATAATCGAAAGGAGGGTTTGCGGTTGATTAATGATTTTTCCCTAGGGTAAATGGCTTTATCGATGGCAAAGCCTCAATCGATGTATTCAATATCAACGGCAAAAAATTGGGCTGCTGCCATTCGCTTGAGTTTTTCCGGTTGGTATAATACCGGGTATTCGGTGTTGTAGTTTTTTGAATTCACCATGAGCAAAGCCAGTGATTCATCGTCGCGCCCCAGAATATCCAGGAGACCGAGAAAGGTGAATAAAAGGATAAAGGGATAGAGCCCCATGAGCCGGTGAAATTGAAAAATGTTTATGAACAGGCTTAAAACCCCAATGATCATGAAGGCCATTAGAATTCTTAGCCAGATTTTTTTTCTGTTCGCTTTTTTTTGCGCGGCAAAACAGTGAGGGCAAAGCTGAAAGTCCAGAATTTTATTCTGAACGCGAATATGATTTTTGGATTTCCGGGTTCCTGCCATATACTGGAAGTTTTTAAGATCCTTTGTTGATTGGCATGTGTAACAGGGCATTTTAAACTCCTTACGCGAAGGGGCGCTTTTTAACGACTTGCAAGAAGAGTATAAATTTTTTTTGATGCTTTGTGAAGTAGAAAACAGCTTGGAATGACTGTTGCTCTGTTTTGTCAGAGAACAAAGTTTCCGGGTTTTTCACGCGTTAGGGATTGGAGGGGTGAGGAGGTTTTTTTCAAAAAACCGACGAAAAGCTTTTTGCCGCGTTTTCAGCGGCAAAAACTTCGAAGCGAAGCGGAGCCGCGGAAAGCCCGGCCTGCCTTGCCCCTGGGCGGCAGGCAACGCCCATATCCTTGTTTGTAAATTCTTTTGGCCCTGCCTTGTGGCTATCAAAAATCCTTCCACAGCCCGTCGATTAAAAGTTGATTGGGCCGGAATTGTTTTTTATAGGCCATGACAGGAAGATCTTCGATGTACCATCCCATATAATAGAAGGATTTTCCCAAAGAGGCAGCCAGTTCAATAGCCTTGGTGATGCAAAAAACACCGAGCCGCCTTTTCATGTAATCGGTGTCGTAATAAAGGTAGGCGGCATAAAAGGCGTCGCTGGCAATGTCAACAATGTGAACAGCCAGGAGTTTGTCTTTGAGGTAAAAATCCAGTTCATAGGAAGGGGAGAAGCCCAGGTGGCGATAGGCTATGTCCTGTTCCGGAGATTCCTGGTCGTGATGATTGTGTTTTTCCTTGTAGTATTTTTCAAAGAGTTTGACGCGCGCCGGATCGATCACAGGTGTTTTTAGAATTTCCACGCGCAGGTCGCTGTTTTGTTTGCAGGTGCGTTTGATGCTGGTGCTGTGTATAAAGTCCTTTGTTCGCACGCGCAGGGGAACGCAGGCTTTGCAACGGGGGCAGGTATGACGGAAATAATGATTGATTGATCGCACATAGCCTTGCTCCAGAAAGCTGCCGAATTGTTTCATTTTAAGGGGATCGGGAAATATGTTTTCTGTTGAGGCCGGCCGGCCGTCGTTGAAATAATGGCAGGAGAAGTGTTGTGTGCTGTAAGCGGTGTAAGGCGCTTTGGCGTGCGACTGGAGCAAGGCTTCTTTGGTTTTGTCAAAATCCTTGAATCGCGCGTAGTTCATGCTTAGCCGGAAAAAAATTTCTTTTAAATTCAGCCCGAGCCTGATTGCGGTATTATAATCTTCATTGGCTTTAATATATTTACTGATGATATCGTAGAGTTGGGCGCGATAAAAATAGGCTGAGGCGAATCGCGGGTTTTTTTCGATGACCAGATTGAATTGGGATTCAGCTTCAGAAAATTCTTTTGAGTTGTAATAGAGTATTCCCTTGTAAAGGCTGGCAACAAGAAAAAGCGGGTCGGCTTCAGGGACTTGATCGAAATGGCTGATCGCAATGGGAATATTTCCCTTGCGGAAACCCAGTATGAACCCTTTTTCAAGCCAGGCTTTGCTGTTTTTCGGTTCGATAAGAAGGGCCATGTTGTAATTTTCCATGGCATTCTCAAGGTCGTCGATTTCCAGGAGAAGGTGGGCCCGGTGGAAATAGATATCCACCTTATCGGGAAAGCTTTTAATGGCCTGTTCATAAATATCCAGCGCTTCTTCCCATTGCTGGTTTTTCTGTAAGAGTTGCGCTTTAATAATGAGTTTTTCCAGGCTGTTGTCTTTAGGCATAGAACATCCTTATTGGATTTAGGCTTATTTATCTGGCTTTGTCAAGAAGCTGTTGGAAATGGCAAGTTGATAATAGTCTGATCGCGACAATTCCCGGGGCTTTTGAGGGTCTTTATGAAAGGGTTTTTTCGGCCTTTGATGTTCATGGATTGACAGATCAAGGGCTATGGATTACCATTATTGTGATATTTTTGCGTGTGTCCTTGGTCACCGATCTCCGGGAAACAGCAATGGTTTTAAACTGATTCTTTTCAAAGAGAGGCAAATATGATGAAATTCCGTTCTTCAATATTCCTTATCGCTTTTTTGCTGGTGATTCTTCTGGCTGTGACTAGCTGCTCGCCCTGGGCCCGTTTTACGGACAGCAATTTCGAGACTTTAATAAAGGAAAGCCTTGAGAAGGATGGGGATAAAATTGCCAAGAATGATATGAAAACCCTTGAGCAGCTCCAGGGCAGCAAAAAGAACATTGAGGAAATCGAAGGTATTGAAAATTGTACATCCCTTTATTGGCTGGATTTGAGTCTTAATCAGATTTCCGACATCAAGCCCCTCAAGGGCCTTCGTTCGTTGAATTATCTGAATCTTCATGGGAATAAACTGCTTGATATTGAACCCCTGTCGGGTTTGACATCCCTTGAAGAACTCTGGCTTTCGGATAATCAAATTAGTACCCTGAAGTCTTTGGAAAAGCTCGAGTCCTTGGTGACCCTTAACTTGAGGGGTAATCTGATACGCAGTATTGCAAAACTTTCGGGCCTGAAATCATTGAGAAATCTTTGGCTCTCTGGAAATGCCATCAGCGACTTGGCTCCCTTATCCGGGCTCACAGATCTGAGGGGTTTGTGGCTTCATGATAATAAAATAAGCGATATTAGCCCCCTGAGTAATTTGACCAGTATTACTGAATTGGCTCTTCATCAGAATGGCATCAGCGATCTTAGCTCTCTGTCCGGTTTTAAGCTTTTGAACAGCCTCTGGCTATCGGAAAACAAAATTTCCCAGGTGGACGCTCTTGGAGGGCTGAAGGCCTTGACCCAACTCAATTTGAATAAAAACAAAATAACTGATATTGGCGCCTTGGCTGGTCTTGAGTCACTGCTTTATCTTTGGTTATCGGACAACCAAATCAGCGATATTAGCCCTCTTTCTGGTTTGTCTCGCCTTGTGGAGCTTAATCTGAGGGGCAATCAAATCAGCAATATCGGCCCGCTTTTCAAATTGCAGGATTTGAGCGCTTTGTGGTTATCTGATAACAATATCAGCGATGTGGGCCCCTTGGCTGCCCTGACTTATTTGGCCGAATTGAACCTGAGTAACAATAAAATTACAAACCTTCGCCCGCTTTACGGGCTTAAGGCTTTACGGAAGATATACCTCCAGGATAATCCCCTTTCTTTGGCGGATATTGATAATCTGCAAACAGCTCTGCCTGATTGTACCATATTTTTCCGTTAGCTTGATCAAGGGGGCTGGGGGCTATGATCGTGAATCCTGTTTTTCCCAGCCTGCTTCGATGCGTTTTCTGAGTTTCTCGTAGCTGGTGAGGCTGCTACCTCTGTCAAAGGATTCCACGCAGGCTGCTCCGGCGGCGGCAGCAGTTTCTGTGCAGTGTTTCAGGCTTTTTTGTTTTAAAAAGGCGGTTAAAAAACCGGCAATACTGACATCGCCGGCTCCTGCTGTTGACAGGACGGTTTTTGCTTTAAAACCTGATTCAAAGCCTTGCTGATTGGCCCAGCCATTGGTTTCAAGCCTGATTTTGCCTTGCATCGCTGAAAGGGCCTTTGCATTATTGGTCCTGTAATAAATACCCGGCGATCCGCATTTGATCAGGAGGATTTTTACACCCCAGTTTAAGAGTTCCTGGGCCATGGGCTCAATGTCTTTTTCGATTGAAAGTGTTTGAATCAGTTCCTGACCCCCTGCCAGTTTTTTCCATTGCTTGTATTTTTCCGGCTCAACCATGGCGGCAATTTCATCGAGACTGGGCGCGAAAATATCCACATAAGGCAAAAGTTCGGGCAGGATTTTTCTCCAGTTCACTTTACCTGCCGGTGACGCGGTATCAGCCAAAGCCATATCCAGCGAGGTGATTACACCCAAAGGCTTTATTTTGCTGAACATGGATATTGTTTGGTGTCCATTGTCTTGATACATGCTTTTCATGAGGTTGGGATAACCGAAATGAAACAGTTCTGCTTTTTCGATGGCCTTGTAGTCGAGGTCAACAGCGGAAAAAAGGCTATTGGCGCCCGGAAAGTGCAGAAACATGCGGTCCAGACCAGGGGGCGCCAGTACAATCGAGTAGGAGGTCGCGTCATTTGATATTATCATGTTATGGGGACAGTCCTGCTTTTCAAGAATATCCATAAGAATGTTACCAAAGGCATCGCGCCCTATTTTGCCCATGAGCGAGACATTTGTTCCCAGTCTGGCCATGGCCAAACCGGTGTTGGCTGCTGAACCGCCACATTGAATTTCAGCCTGCCCTGTTTCGATGAGTTTGCCGGGTATCAAGAATTGGCTGGTGTCGTTAATCGGGTTATCCAGGTTGAAAAGGGGGGTGATGTCCAGGCAAATATACCCGGCCACGATGGCCCTTGGCTTCGGGTTTTTCATAGGCAGCCTCCTTTAGATTTTAAAGAATAATCCATAATCGGCTATTGAACAATTGATTTTCGCTTTTTGACAGGCAATAAATTGTCGGGATTCTGTCTGTTTAGTGGAGGCTTATCAGTTATTTGTCTGATCATGCTTTTAGTAATGATCCAGGTATTCTCTATCACCCGATTGAGCAATGTCCTAATCTGGTGTATAATTATTGAAAGTAAATATAAAATCCTTTGAAAAAGAGGCATAATTATGAAAAGAAAAACCATATTCGGAGTTTTTATCCTGTTGCTTTTGTCCTTTAGCCTTTTCGCGCAGAATTTCAACGATGCCCTGCTTAAGGCTGTGCAATTCTATGATGCCAACCGCTGCGGGCCATTAGCAGGGGAGGATAACATTTTTTCAGATTGGCGCGGGGCCTGTCATACCAAGGATGGCCAGGATGTCGGCGTTGACCTGACCGGCGGCTTTCATGATGCCGGCGACCATGTGAAATTCGGCCTTCCTCAAGCTTATACAGCTGGTGTTCTGGGCTGGGCCCTTTATGAATTCAAGGACCAGATCGCGGCAGCAGGCGCGACGGAGAAATTACTCAAAACCTTGAAATATTTCACTGATTATTTTATCAAGAGCAAGGTCGGCAGCCGCTTTTACTACCAAGTGGGCGAAGGTGAAGCTGATCATACTTACTGGGGGCCCCCAGAAGAGCAAAGTTCCGATCGGCCGACCTATGCCTGGGCAGACAGCAGCAAGGCAGCCACCGATGTTTTAAGTCAAACTTCCGCGGCTCTGTCGTTGATGTATCTGAATTACCGTGAAATCAATTCCTCCTATGCCAACCAGTGTCTGACACTGGCGCGTGATTTGTTCGATATGGCAAAAAGTAATATTGGTCGGGGTAATGGCCAGTCCTTTTATCAATCGAGTTCCATGTATGATGACCTCTCATGGGCCGCTACCTGGCTGTATGTGATTGATAATGACGCGTCCTTGATCAGCGATGTTAAAACCTGGCTCCAGAAACCAACGCAAAACGGAGATGTTCCATTAAACCAGAATCACTGGACCATGTGCTGGGATGATATGGGTCTGGCTGTTATTGCCAAACTGGGTATGCTTACCGGTGATTCCCAATACATCAGCGTACTTGAGGAAAATCTGCGTTACTGGCTCAATGATCTGGCTACTACGCCTGGTGGAATGAAATATCTGAACAACTGGGGCGTTCTTCGCTATAATGCTGCTGAATCCATGATTGCCCTTCTTTATTATGGCCACACAGGCACCAAAGCTTATCTGGATTTTGCTGAAAAACAGTTGAAATACATGCTGGGAGCGAACCCTGCCAACATGTCTTATCTGATTGGCTATGGCTCCAATTGGGCCAAGCATCCCCATCACAGGGCAGCCAATGGCTATACCTATGCTAATGGCGATAACCAAAAGCCGGCCAAACACACCATAACCGGAGCCCTGGTAGGTGGACCAGACCAGAGTGACCGATATGTTGATGATGTGAACCAGTTTCAGTACACCGAAGTGGCGCTCGATTATAATGCCGGCTTGGTCGGTGCACTGGCCGGGTATTTGAAATATGCCGGTGGTGTTATTGAAACACCGACGCCTGTTCAGGTAACGCCTACTCCGGTTGAAAATACTCCCACGCCAACACCGGCTTCTGAATATACTGTGGGCGACGTGAATAATGATGGCAACCGTAATATAGTGGATGCCCTTTTGATTGCCCAGCTCTATGTTGGCTTGCCTGTTCCGACCTATGTCGTACCCGAGGAATACGGTGATCTTAATATGGACGGTGTAGTGAATATTGTCGACGCCTTGTTAATTGCCCAGTGTTATGTGGGCTTGCCGACGGCTTATTGTTGATTATTTTTGATCATTATAAAAAAGGCCCTTCACGCTATTCACGGAGGGCCTTTTTTGCTGGTCTATCCTCTGAATTATCGGTTGTAGATTTTGGGAATCAATATCCGCTGCCCTCTTCTCGCGCTGAAGGTATTCGCTTAACATGGGTCTAACCCGCGAGCCACTTGCTTCCAGCTTTTAGTCTGACAGAACAATAGTATCGTTAACATCTTCAGCCGCGAGTTGGATTGAAGCGGGTGTTATGTCTTGATAATGAATACTGTCTAAGATTAAACCTTTCAGCCTCCCTGCTCGATGGCTTTACCAATTACTCGGTAAATTTCTTAAACATCTGAGTATTACTTGACTTTATGTACCAATTACGTACTACGTATAGTGTTATAATCGGTATATATGGAGTTTTACATGCATAGAATATATTTAGAAGAGGATATACATTCCATCGTTCTATGTGTCCTTTTAACATTTGGTTAGTTGTGAACACTGTATTGACGCGATTTGTGCGGTTATAAAAAATGTGACATAGGCGAGTCAGGTTCAGGTAGTTGTACTGTCCTATGTGTCGTCATTGCTTTTTTAATTCATCAGGTATTAAATCCATATATATTACATCGTACTTTTTTTGTTTTCTTTCTATTGCGTTTCTTCTTTTTCCAATTATTTTGAATCCTGCTTTGAGGTAGGATTTAATTGCCCTTTCATTGTAATCAAATACTCTTAGTAGTATATTGTTTAGATTTAAATAATGGAAGCTAAAGTCTGATAATAATGTCACAGCCTCAGTGCCAAAACCTTTCCCCCAGTAATTTTTATTTCCTATAAAAATACCGATTTCGGCGGTTCTATTTATATCATCCACATGTGTTAATCCGCAGTTTCCAATTAATTCATTTTTTTCAATATCAATTATTGCATAATTGTGTTCTTTAGAAAGATTTTCCAAAGCCTTTTTTTCTGAGTCCTCTGTCATATTTATATTAGCTAAAGTAAGATATTCCAAAACAGACAAATCATTTAACCATTCGGTATATTTTTGATAATCATTCGTATCTATTGGAGATAAATAGCATTTTTTTCCGATAATTTTTTTGTAGTACATTTTATTCTCCTATCTCTTGTGTGTGGCGTTCCTCGAACATTTGTTTAACTTGCATTGTATACAGAGGCAAATTTTTACCGACTGTATTGATTTTAAAATGTGTGACAATAACCATGTTGGGTTGAACTGTCTGTTAAGTTTCTTCAGCTAATCAATTATCTCATCGATTATTCCATTTTTCAATGCTTCTTCTGAAGTAAAACAGTAGTAAATTCCTTTTTCTATATTTGTATAATAATTTTCAGGTAAACCAGAATGTTTTTTCCAAAAAAGTACATTTACTTTGTTCTGTAGATTTTTTGAATTATATTTCTCATGATCACTATCGCTATTACTATCTGTTACCAAATGAACGATTATTCTTGATGAAGAAAATGCTTTTCTTTTTCCAGTGCCACTTACCAATAATTCACATCCTGCAGAAGCGCAAAGGTCTAATGCAATAGTATTTATTGGGCACCCTATGGATTGGATATAATTAGCTAACATTATTCCACCATAACCACCAGATGTGTGAATATATAGATTGATTTCTTTTTTTGTATCAATACTTTCGAGGTATTTCAATTTATTCATAACTTTAAGTGATTCATATTCATCTAAATCATTTGTGATATATACATTTCTAGATAGGAGCACAGGATCGTTATAATCAATATTTAATTCGTGAAAACCTTCATCATTAATCGATTCGAGAATATTGGGTATTTCATTGCTTATTTGTCGTGCAATAGAAATGTTGTCTTGGTCTTGACCTTTGTTGTTAATCATTGAGTAGAGGATTGAGATAGTTATCGAGAGCATTGTTATTGTAGCGGTTATATAAAATATGTTTTTTGCTCTGTTGATCATCTTGCTTATCTCCTTTATTTAGCGCATGAAGGGCCAAGTTAACATCTTTATAAACCGCTTACCACAATTCAGGTAATCTCCCTGCTTGAACCTCACGGGGTTTGAGCAAAATTCCTGTTTATCATGGCGCTTTTTTGAAAAAGTGGTGTGCTAAACCCAAAGCATCATCTTGAAACTTCCAGCCATAAATACAAAAAAACAAACAGGATTCCCACTTTCCGCACTAAAATAGTAATTTCTTATATTATAGAGAAATAGAAAAGGCGATTTTGCAAATCGCAAATTCTTAACAAAGCA
>JAFGWI010000200.1 GCA_016937215.1 Spirochaetales bacterium
AGCGACAGCGGAGTGGCGTATAGCCCGGCCTGAAAGCCCCTGGGCTTATCAGGTAACGCCCAAAAAGCATAGGAGCTAAACAAATACGAAAATTTCGGATAAGTTATTTTATTTCCGAATAGTGAGTTATTAATTTATTGCTACCTGCTAATTGCTGATAACAGGAATTTTGCAATTAGCTCTATTATCTTTCTCATTTTTTTTAAGATAAGAGTGTGGCATTATGCGTTTTTGTCCGATAATTGAAGGAGGGTAACCATACCTTTGTTAAAGCGGCACAAAACCCTACTAAGGAAAGGATAAGAACATGGCAAAGTCTTATTCATTGAGCGGAATATCCATACTCGCGGCAGATTCCTTCATTGAAAAGAGTGGAATTTCCATTCAAGCCGGGAATATCGGCCAAATTGATGGCAAAGAAAAACTTGATTTTAATTTTAACGATAAATTTTATTTGTATCCGGCCATTATTAACGTGCATGATCATTTTCGAGGCAATTATCTTCCAAAGGTAGGATTACCCGAAGGCCAGTACTATTTAAACTGGAAATTCTGGGACCAGGACCTTCACGATGCCGAGGTTGTCACCGAACGTGAAAAAATCACCATCGACGACCTGTACTTGCTGAGCGCCTATAAAAACCTGCTCAGCGGCGTGGTCACAGCAAACGATCATTTTCCTCACCGAATCAATAACGAATATATTCCCAAAATGCCTCTCAGGGTGATACAGGAATACGCAATCAGCCATAGTTGCTCGTCCTTTTCGCTCAACTGGGGCGAATCCATGGAAACAGAACATGAGCAGGCAGTGGAAAAAAACTGGCCCTACATCGTTCATTGCGAAGAAGGCTTTGACAAGGAAACCCAGTCTGGCCTGGATAATCTTATAAAACGCAAATGTCTGGACAATCATACAGTAATGATTCACTGCATCGGTTTTTCCGACAAGGATATAAGGGAAACCCAAAAAGCGGGAGCCAATGTAGTCTGGTGTCCAACCAGTAATATTTTCATGTTTAACACCACCTGCAAAATCCACAAATTCCTTGAAGCCGGGATCAATGTCTCCCTTGGCACTGACGCGACCCATTCCGGCTCTTTCAATATTCTGGCTGAACTTCGCTTTGCCAGGGAAATCTACAAAAAAATGTATGGAACAGAGCTTGACCCCAAAGAGATATACAACATGGTCACCATCAATCCAGCCAAAGCCTTTCGCGTTCATCACAAAACAGGTTCAGTGGAAGAAGGAAAACTGGCTGATCTTTTGCTTGTAAAACCTCGAAAACAGAACCCCTATGAAGCATTTTTGGAAATACAACCTGAAGATATTGAACTTTTAACCATGGCTGGTGAACCTTTACTGGGCTCGCCCCAATTCAGAGAGCTTTTCCAGGACAGAACAGGCGATTTTACGGAAATAACAATTAATAAACAAAAAAAACTGGTCAAAGGCGACCCCGCGGGCCTGATGACACGAATAAGAAAAGCCGTGGGATTTAAAAAAAGGTTAGAATTCATGCCGCTGGATGATTAGAATTCAAACCAGAGGGAGATTTCAAAAAGGGTGGCACCTAAAGCAATTGTCTACAAAGCTAATTCCATTATCTATTTTAAAGGGGACATTAGCGACAAAATATTTATCCTCAACCAAGGCAAGGTGAGCCTAAATTTCACCAATATAGAAACTGGCCAGGAAATGCACGAACTAATCAAAACCGGCGAATTTTTCGGGGTGAAATCCTCTATGGGCCGCTACCCTCGTGAAGAAACAGCCCTGGTGCTTCAGGATTCCAAGGTCATCGCCTTTTCCGTGCCGGAATTTGAACAGCTTGTTTCAAAAAACACCCGGGTGATCATCAAAATGCTGCAAGTCTTCTCAAACCAGCTTCGAAGAATTCACAAGCAAGTTAAAAACCTCATGTACATCGAAGACACTGTGAACGCCGAAACCGGCCTTTTCCGACTGGGAGAATACTACCTGAAAGCCAAAAAATATAACCAGGCCATCTACGCCTTTAACCGCTACCTGGTTTATTACCCCTCGGGCGGCTACTCGGACAACGCCACCAAGAATATCTACATGGCCGAAGAATTTCTGCAACAATACGGCCAAGGCAAGGGCCCGGACTTTGAACTGGATTCTCCCAAGGAAATCCGTAAACCCGACCAACCCAAACAAACATCGGCAACAGAAAAGCTCTATTACCAGGGCGTGAACCTTTTAGGACAAGCCCAGTATCAGGAAGCCTCAAAAATCTTTCACCAAATCATCAAAGATGAAAAGGACTCGGACTTCACCCTCAAAGCCCAGTTTGAAATCGGAAAATGCCTATTTCACCTGGCCCAGTACTCCAACTGCATCAAAGTCTACTCAGCCCTGCTGCAGCGCTATCCAAAACACCCGGACCTGAACGAAGCCCTTTATTACATCGGAGTCTGCAATGAAAAAAACGGCGACTACATCAAAGCCTCCAGCGTCTACCGCAAAGTGCTCTCACTGACCCCTGAAGCAGACCCCCTGTTTAAAAAAGTCTATTCCGCCCTTAAAGCCCTTGAGAAGGATTAACCATGGATATCAACAGCTCCTTATTAAAGCGATTTGGAAAAACCTTTCACGACGGCGACATTATCTTCTGCGAATATGAACCAGGCGACGCCTTTTACCTCATTCATTCCGGCCAGGTGCAAATCATGAAAATCATGGGCGACATCGAAAAAACCATCGACGTGCTTGAACCCGGCGAAATCTTCGGCGAAATGGCCATACTCGAAGAAGCACCCCGATCAGCCAGCGCCATCGCCATGGGCAAAGTAGTGGCCCTGGCCTTCAACCGCGCCAATTTCACCATCCTCATGCAAGGCAACCCCCAAATTGCCCTGAAACTACTGAAACTCTTCACCAAACGCATCTATGACCAGAAACGGCGCTTCATGATCCTCACCCTGGACGACGTGGAAGCCAAAGTAGCCGACGTCTTCCTCATGCTGGCCGAAAAACGAATGATGCTCGGCGAAGAATCGGAAACCATCCAAATCGACCTGACCATCGACGACATCGCCCATTGGGCCGGCATCACCCCCGACAAAAGCCGCAAAGTCGTGGAACACTTCGCCCGCCAAAACCGCCTGGAAATCTATTCAGACAACATCAAAATCAAAAACATCAACGACTTCCAGCGCTACGTTGCCTCCAAACGAAAACAACTGGAAAGCGAATAGAGAGTTCCCAGTTAGGGGGGAAAGATCCCCCCTCGCTCCAGCCCCGGGAAATTTTATAAAATCCGATTCATCTTTTATGCTAAACAAAAAGCCAAAAACAAAACAGACCCGGGTCTTCCGCTACCCCCCTTCCTAGGGGCACATAAAAAACAGCGTTTAATTGTTTGGTGCTTCACAACAGCCCACGAAAACACGCCCCTAAAACCCCGGCCTGGGGTTAAGAGCAGTCAGCTCTTTTTCCTGATCAGGAAAAATACAAGCGCGCCGAGGAGCAGGGCCCCAGCGGCAATCAGAATAACAAGAACATTGCCGGGTAAACCTGTTGTAACATTTTCCTGGACAGTTTCAATTGTATTGCTTTTTTCAACTTTAATCACATCAGGATCAACATTTTCAGTTTTTTTTCAGCACTTTTATCGGCTTCCAGGCGCTTCCCTGTTTCCAGATCTTCCAGATACCCGCCAAAGCACCAGCCCTCCTGCCCCTCGACAGTTTTCACCCTCACCCAAGGAGCAGTGATGCCATCGATTGTTTCTGTTTCACCGGTTTCGAGAACCAGCACCTTAAGCCCGGCTTCCATGATGGTAATGGTTGGTGATGATGTGTCAGAGGTTTCACGCAAACGGAGTTTTTCCAGGACTCTGTGGCTTGTTTTTTCCGGGGGAAACAGGGCATTGGGAAGCTTTTCCAGAAAACCACCCCAGACCCAACAGCGTGTTCCGTCTTCTGTTTCCACATGAATCCAAGGAGCTTTCTTCTCATCAAGAATGGCATAACTTCCTGATTCCAGATGGTATAGTTTATAACCTTTGCCTAATTCACCCATTTTAGTATCATCCGATTTATAGGGCATGGAATAAAAACTCACAAGCTGAATGGTTTTCCAGGATGGTGCTGAGGGACGCGGAATATAGAACTCCTTTTTGATTTCAGACAATGGTTTAACCGGCCAGTCTTCAAGAATATCAGGCGCAAGATAATCCTGCCAGTCTTTTGTTGCCGGCCAGAGATTTGAATCAAGAAATTCTTCCAGGTAGTCGTTAAAGTCCTTGCTGACTTTAATGAGGTCCCAGATTGGTTCTTCCATGCCATCGAGATAAAAACGCAGCTTGTTTTCGTTGTGATGGATGTAGAGAGTGTAGGGTTTGCCGTTTTCAAAGGGGTCGAGAAGGGCTGATAGCGCATTATAAGATTCAGAGCTACTGGTAGTAATTTTCGGGATAATATCTACTCGATAATAATCAACCGTTATATCTTTTATATTTATCGTAAAAAAATAGCTTAAATCACCTCCGCTTGGATCAAACATCAAAACCAAGTTATCAATAAGTATAATTTCGGTATTTTCATATTTTGCAAATTTATCATCAATTTCTTGTTTATATTTACTTAAGTCGTTTCGATTATTGGTTAGTAATGGAAAAAGGTAATAGCTTGGTATCCAAAAAACATCATTTTTCAAAGCTAATATTTTATTAGCAAATCGATCAGAATTCTTTATATGTAGATCATTTCCAATTATTGTCGCGTAGCCAGGAGGTGGAAATGAGGGAGAACTACAATCAATATCTGCTCCTTCTGAAAGTACATTAAAACCTGCATGAGAATAAGTTGGAAATACAATATCGCCTGGAATTAAGGGCTCAAGGTAATCTGGCAGAAAAGTCGGAACAGTTTTTTTTACAATTTCATAGTATTGATCCTGAGAGTAAATTCTAAGTATCAACAAAAATATAAAAAATATAGTAAAAATATTAAATTTCATCTTATACTCCTTACGCATCTGGATTGCGGAATTTAGGTTCTCCTCTTCCCCACCAATTATCAATCTCAGTTTTATAATTAAATGGATTAAATACTGGTTTATCTCCTTTTTTTACATTATCAGCCCACATCGTAAATGAATGATTTGGACGAACAATATTATCTTCTATATCACGTTTTCTATCAGATGGACATAAAACAACAGATAAATGAAGATGTGGACCTGCTTGTTTATCTCTATCTTGTCCAACAGTTGCAACTTTCATCCCAGGATAAACCTGAATATCTTTTTCTACTAAAACACGATCGCAATGAACCAAAACAAAGAAACGTCTTGGTTCTTGCGCATCTTGAACTACAAGGTAATTTCCCATGCTATTATTCTGAGCGTTATCCATTTGATAAACAGTCCCAAAAATGAAACTTATTATTGGAAGACCAATTTGTTGATAGCCCGAGAAATCTACACCAGCATGAAAGTAATAATTCCACTGTTGGCGGGTTCTAAAATCATTGGCACGAACATAATTTTCGTTAAATACCCCCGTTGTCTCGGCAAAATACTGTCCATTCAACTCATAGGGCGTTTTCACACCTTTAGGCGCCAACGGCGCAAAACCCGGCGTGTCAACACAGGTAAATTTTTCATGCTCCCCAAAATAAGGATTCATATCCAGCATCCCCAAACCTGAAAGAAGATCATGAAAATACACAGGATGCAAATGAATCAAACGAGCGGCTTCAACAATCCCTTCGATTTCCTTCACCGTATCCCACATATCCATTTCAGACATCACAGCTTCAAGATGCTCTGCTTCTTCGTCGAGTATATCAAAATGATATTCATCGGCCAACTCTTTTAAGGCATTTACAGTATATTTTTCCTTGTCCCATTCAAAGGGAAAACTGCAGGCCATTTTGCGAAATTCCCTGACCAAATCCCGATTGCTTTTTATGTTCTGATTGTGAAAAACCGATTCCAGCTCATCAATCGCTATCTGTCTTCCTTCATCACTACTGTCAATTTTATCGATGATTTCCGATTGCAGATCGCAAACAAGATCATGGTCAGTGTCACTATCCTGAATATTAAAAAAATCAGTCCACTTTATCTTGTCACGTTTGGCTTTATCTTTATCCTGAGTGGAAATAAAATAATCCACATTATTGACCCGGCACCGATAAAAAAGGCTCAATGAACTGGAAGCCCCCGAAGTCCTGGCATAGCACACAAAGGGCGTTTCCGCCTGGGAAAGAAAATAAGGGTATTCCAACTCTCCCTGAGGTACAACCTCGCTTTGAAAATATTCATCGTGACCATTAAAAATACTCATGGTAAAAGGGGCAGTTGTTTCGTAGATATGTATTTGTTTTTTTTCGGAATCCAGCCTGGCCGAAGGAGCCTTTGTAAATGACTCCCTTGTTTTAATCCAGAATTCCCAGTCAAGGTTCCCGACCTCCTTTCTGTAGTAATTTTTTTCGCCTGGCCCATTAGGATCCGAATTATTTTCACGATAATCTGTATATTTCAGTTCCTTTCCATACAGTAAATCGCCATTTTTGAAAAATTCCGACTTCATGATTTTCAATTCCTCGGAACTGGTAGCGTATTGTTCGGCGACATAAGCGCCATAGTTATCGCGAATATATTTGTTGAAGTAGATCCTATATCGATTTGTACAGCTGTCATCGTAAAAATAAATATAATGATTTAGGGATTTCACCTTATATGTAAAAATGCTCGGATCATAACCAATATCAAGATCATCCATGTGGATAAAAAAATACAATTTGCTGATCCTGACTTTCAAAGCCTGGTTGGAGTGGAGATCAATAATGTATTTACTGTCACTTGGCGAAATAATATCAAGCACGATGTCACGGGTGGGAAGCATGATATCAAAAGCTTTCCTTTACTACCTTGCGTCAAAGCGAAAACAGATTGAAAGCGAATAAATAATTTTTGATGGTAAGGGGGGAAAGATCCCCCCTCGCTTCAGCCCCGGGATGTATTGCGCAATCGGAATTGTTTTGTTAAGCAAACAAAAAACCTGAAATAAAACAGACCCGGGTCTTCCGCTTCCCCCCTTCCTAGGGGCACATAAAAAACAGCGTTTAATTGTTTGGTGCTTCACAACAGCTCACAAAACCACGCCCCTAAAACCCCGACCTGGGGTTAAGAGCAGTCAGGTCTTTTTCCTGATCAGGAAAAATACAAGCGCGCCGAAAAGCAAGGCCCCGGCGGCAATTAGAATAACAAGAACATTTCCGGGTAAACCTGCCGTGACATTTCCATTAGCGGCCTCACTCGTTTCGACCGCTTCCTGCTTACCATCGATTTCTTTTTCCAAAGCCTCAAGATAGCCACTGAAACACCAACCCACCTGGCCCTTTTCATTTTCCACCTTCACCCAGGGGGCGCTAATG
>JAFGWI010000201.1 GCA_016937215.1 Spirochaetales bacterium
GCAAGTTATTTTTGAAAAAATAACTTGCTATTATTACAATCCTTAACGCTAAAAATAGTGATTCCTGTTTAAGCTAAACAAATACAATTAATCCAATGCTATTCTGAGAAGGGATAAAAACAAATCCATGCTGATCAACAAGGTAATAGCTCTTTGCCGGGTGTGGAAAGGGTTGCATAACGATAATGATGAGTATTTCAACTTGTCCATTGGGTTTATCAAGGTTTTAGACCAATTATTCCTGGGTAACAATTTTGAACTTTAATTTTGTGCAGCAAGCTCTGCGCATGTATTGATAGATTGACCATGGATCTTATTTGTTCGCTTGTGAAAAATATTTATTTTCTTGACAAAAGTACATACAAGGTCTAGGTTTTCTTTTATGTCTGATAAATCAATATTAGTTATTTGCCTGAATCCCGTTTTACAAAAAACTCTGGTGTTCTCAGAATTGGCTATAGATAAAGTAAACCGCACGGAAAACCATTTTTTTGATATTGCGGGCAAGGGAATTCATGTGGCCCGAGTGATTAAGCAATTGGGGGGAAGAGCTCAGCTCCTTACCCAATGCGGTGGTCGCTTTCGTGAAATGTTTTTGGAGCAAGCCCAGGATGAAGAAATTCATCTGTTGCCGATTTTTACCAGAGCGGAATTGCGGTTCTGCTATACCTTGATTGACCGGTCGGCGGGAACCATTACCGAGTGCGTTGAGGAAGGCTCTATGGTGGAATCTCATCTTGAGTATGAAGTGATGCAGAGCTTGATGAGCCATCTGGATGAAGCGGATGTTGTGGTGATTAGCGGTTCAAAAGCGCCTGGTTTTTCCGAGAAGCTTTATCCTGTCTGCGTAAAACAGGCTAAGGACAAAAATAAACAAGTGGTCCTTGATATTCGCGGTAAGGACTTGCTTGATTCTTTACCTTTTAAACCAGATGTTTTAAAAATCAATCGCGAGGAATTTGCGGCTAGTTTTTGGGGAAATAAGGAGAGTGGAATTGATCAAATCAAAGAAAAAATGCTTGAGCTTTATGAAGAATTCGGCGTTATTTCCATTATTACACACGGGGCTGACGAGGTTTTTTATACCGCGAACGCAAAGGTGAAGACAGCTCAACCGCCAAGCTTAAATAGTAAAAATTCGGTTGGTTGCGGTGACGCCTTTACGGCGGCTTTAGCTTTGGGCCTTGCAAGTAAACAGGATGTGAGCGGGATTGTGGACTTTGCCATGGAAACAGCTGGGAAAGCGGCTCTTTTGATTCGGCCTGGCCGGATTTTCGACTGAATTTCTGGTAAAAAAATCTAATTTGCTTGAAATTAATTTTATACTGTGTTATTGTATAAAATATAAACGGATATACCAAGAGAGGAGTATTTGATGAATAATAATCGACAGTTTCTGACAATATACTCTAATGTTGTTTTTGTAAAACATAGGAGTGGTGTGCCCGTTTGATCTTTTTGATGTAATTATCAAGCCGCGGCGCATGAAGCGTTGCGGCTTTTTTTATGCCATTTGAGCCGCGCTAGTTGTTGTCTAGTCGCGGCTTTTTTTTGCTTTGCAGGAGGATTTAAATGAATAAGCAGAAAGAAAGTAAAATTAAGTCATTAATCAAAATGTTTGGTTTATTAAATGGATTTCGTGGGATGTTTTTTTTGGCCATTGTCAGCCTTTCTCTGGCTGCTTTGATCAAAAGCGCGTCCTTTATTTATCTTAGATTTATTCTTGATGAAGTATTTGGAAATCCGGTTTTGTTGGAGAATATTGTTTTTTATTGTTTGTTCTTCATTTTGTTTTTACTCGGAGAAAGTGTGCTCTCGGTTGTGCAGAAACGAACAGCTGCCAGAAGTGCCGAGGGTTTGACAAAAAAATTACGTTCTCGTTTGTTCGGTCATTTACAGAATTTGAGTTTTCGCTATTATGATAATGCCGAGTCTGGAGATATTCTTGAACGGGTGACTTCTGATGTTGATAATTTGAACACCTTTTTTAATTCACAGGCTACCGAGATTGGTCGCATCGTGGCACTGGTGGTTTTTAATTTTATCAGTTTGCTTTATTTACAGCCTGGAATGGCTTTTCTGGCCCTTGCCTTTATTCCCCTGGTTGTTGGAATTTCGATTTATTTTTTTAAACGCATTACTCAGGGATATAAACGCTATCAGGAAATTGAAGCTGAAGTGAGTGTTGTGCTTCATGAAAATATTACAGCTAATCGCCTGGTCAGAGCCTTTAACCAGCAGAAATTCGAAGAAAAGAAATTCACGGAAAAGATAAATGACAAATTTCGTCAGGGCATTCGAATCATGTTGATGCACGCCTGTTACTGGCCGGTGACAGATCTTATTTGCTTTGGTCAGATTATCATGGTTTTGCTGGTTGGATCACGATGGGCTTTGGGCGGTGAAATGACCATAGGTAGCTATATCGCGGTAACAGCCATTGTGGCCCAGATGGTGTGGCCTGTGCGTAATGTGGGGCGAATTTTTATTGAAGCGTCTCATGCCCTGGTTTCATTTGACCGGGTTGAAACCTTGCTGAATGAAAAACCTGAAGTACAGGGGCAAGAGGAAAATGGTGAGGCTCATGAGGATATACGAGGGAACCTGGAATTGGTAAATGTTTCTTTTGGATATCGAGAAGACCAAAGTGTTTTATCCGATGTTTCTGTAAAGATAAAGGCTGGTGAAAAAGTCGCGCTGGTTGGCCCTACGGGTTGCGGAAAAACATCTTTGGTGAATCTGATACCGCGTTTTTATGAGCCCAAAAGCGGTTATATTTTACTCGATGGAAAAATGCTTAATGACTATCCTGTCAACACTTTGAGGCACCAGATTGGTATCGTAGAACAGGAGCCCTTTTTGTTTTCCTGTTCATTGCGGGAGAATATCACCTACGGTGTTCATCGCGCTGTTGATGACGATGAAGTAATTGCTGCGGCTGAAAAAGCCCAAATTCATGATGTGATTATGAAATTTAATCAAGCCTATGATACTCTGGTTGGGGAAAAGGGTGTGACTCTGTCGGGTGGTCAAAAGCAACGAATTGCCATTGCCAGAACCATTCTTAAAAACCCTGCTTTGCTCATACTTGATGATGCGACCAGCAGCGTGGATATGGAAACCGAGCAACGCATCAAAAAGGCGCTGTTTGCTTTGATGAAGGGAAAAACCAGTTTTATTATCGCCCATCGTGTTGAAACAGTAATGAGGGCCGACCGGATTCTGGTTCTGGATAAAGGTTATCTTGTTCAAGTGGGTACCCATGAAGAATTAATAAAGGAAAATGGATTATACAAAACAATTTTTCATAAACAACTGGAAGGTTTTGAGAAAACAAAATTTCTGTTAAGGAGAGCTGTGTGAAAAAAAAGAAAAATATCGCAGGACGTTTTTTGGTTCTGTTAAAACCATATTTATTTTTATCAATGGCCTTGTTCTTGGTTATCACCTCTATTAGTACGGTTGATGCTTTTTTTACTTACTTATCAAAAATAATCATCGATCAGGGAATCGTGGCCGGCAACAAGCAGGTGGTCAGTGATACCTTGCGTCTATATGGATGCATTGTTATAGGCCAAGCGCTTCTGGTGTTTGGATTGATCAGTTTGTCGGGAAATATCGGTGAACGGATAAACCGGGATTTGCGGAAAAAGATGTTTCTACATTTGCAAAAATTATCGGTTTCCTTTTACTCGCGAACACCCTTGGGTGAAATTATGTCAAGGGTGACCTCCGATTCAAGTAAAATCTCCGAGCTCCTTAGCTGGGGTTTTGTGGATTCCTGCTGGTCGGGAATAAATATTATTGTAACCATGATTTTCATGTTTCGTATTAATTGGGAACTGGCTTCTTTTGTTTTGCTTTTGCTTCCTTTTATGCTGCTGGCTGCCATTTTTTTTCAAAAGCGGATCATTAAACATTATCGACGTTCAAGGGAAGTGAATTCCGATATGACTCGGATTTACAGTGAAAATATTTCTGGAATAAAAACCATTAAGGCCCTTGTTCGCGAGAAAAAAAATCTTGATGGCTTTAATGTCAAAGTTGGGGAAATGTACAAAGCGTCATATCGCGCGGCCTGGTATTCGGCCTTTTTTCTGCCAGTGATTCAGATTATCGGTTCATTGGGCCTTGGTTTTGTTTTGTGGTACGGGGGCACGCGAAGTCCTGAAACAGCTACCGGTATGACCATAGGCAGTATTCAGGCTTTTGTGTCCTATTTGTTTTTCATGCTTTGGCCTATACAGGAATTGTCAAGGGTTTTTGCTTCCATGCAGAACGCTCTTGCGGCTTCAGAGCGTGTGTTTGCTTTGCTGGACCAAAAGGTGGAAATCCAGGATTTACCTGATGCACGGGAGTGTCCTGAAATCAAGGATTCCATTGTTTTTGATCATGTGGACTTTTCATACACCGACAAGGAAATGGTCCTGGAAAATTTTTGTCTTGAAATAAAACAGGGAACAACGATCGCCTTGGTAGGCGCGACCGGGGCCGGCAAATCGACCATTATTAATCTGGTGGCTCGTTTTTATGAGCCTGGCAAAGGGCAAATTCTTTTTGACAATGAGGATTACCGCTATTACACTATGGCTTCGATTCAGTCAAAAACCGGCATGGTGCTTCAGGATCCCCATTTGTTTAACGGGACGATTCGCGATAATATTATCTACTCGCGGCTCGATGCCAGTGATGAAGAAACCATGGCAGCCGCGCGGGGCGCTCGGGTGACCGATTTTCTGGGTGATCTTGAAAAGGGCCTGGATTTTGAAGTGGGCGAGGGGGGGACTCATCTTTCCTTTGGACAGAGGCAGCTGGTGTGCATCGCGCGTATTCTTTTAGCCAATCCCGAGATCCTGATCATGGATGAAGCCACCAGCTCCATTGATGTCCGAACAGAGAACCTGATACAACAGGCCATCGAAAAGGTCACCAAACAACGAACTTCGATCATTATCGCTCACCGATTGTCCACAATCATTAACGCGGATGTGATTCATTATCTGGAAAAAGGCAGGGTAGTGGAATCGGGAAGTCATGAAGATTTGATTCGCAAAAAAGGAAAGTATTACCAATTGTATCAGCACATGGAGTTGACCGAAGAGGTGGTATAAAAAAATAGTGCTTCAAGGGCTGTTGAAATCAACAGCCCTTTTAATTTCAGAATTATCTTAATTCAGGTAATGAAAGTTTTTTAAATTGCCCCAGAAAATATTCGTCGGTCATGCCAGCGATAAAATCGACTACCTTCTGGTGAATGGAATTGTTTTCTATGTAGCTTTGTTTTTTGTAATCCAGAAATGCTTTAAATATATCGCATTCCTTGTTTTTAATGCGTAAATCCTCGGAATAGTGGTCGTAAAGGAATGTGAATATCATTTTGATTTTTTCGTATTGCCCGTTTTTTTGTGTGGATTTATAGATATTCTGATAATTCCAGTCTTTCAGCTTCATCAAGGCAGTATAAACAGGCGCGGAAAAGCTGAGCGCCTCCTGGTCGTGGCTTTGGTTGACCAGGTCAACAATCAGGTTATGAATCATCTCGCGGTTGCTGTTGCCTAGAACATCAACCGCGGCTTTTGGCAAATCTTTTTTGGAAATGAGCTTTAAGCGTAAAGCGTCTTCGATGTCCTTTCCCACATAGGCGATGATGTCGGAAACGCGGACAACCGCGCCTTCAAGGGTCATGGGTCTGATTTTTCGGGAAGCTTCCTGTTGGCGGCCGCATTGCTGGTATTCTTGATAAAGAACCTCGGCTGTTTTGTCATAATCGGGGGTATATTTTCGGTCCAGAATTTCTCCATTGTGACAGAGAATGCCGTCCAGTACTTGTGTGGTGAGGTTCAGGCCTAGGCCCTGGTTTTCGATTTCCATGAGTACCCGCATGCTCTGGTAATTGTGCGCAAAGGCCCCTTGCCCCTTTTCCTGGCATATCCGGTTGAGAATGGATTCCCCTTCATGGCCAAAGGGCGTGTGGCCTATATCATGGCCCAGGGCAATGGCTTCTATGAGGTCTTCGTTCAGTCTGAGAAAGCGTCCAATGGTGCGGGCGATTTTGCTCACGTATTGAACGTGCTGCATGCGGTGGGTGATGTGATCGTTTTTGACCTGGGAAAAGACCTGGGTTTTATCGCTGTAGCGTGTATAAGCCAGTGAGTGAATGATACGGTCGATGTCGTGAAAAAAGGCCGGACGGATGTTCAGGCGCTCGGGGATTTCCTCGCGTTCGGGAAAAAAGCGGAGGGCCTGGCTGCTTTTGCAGGCCAGGGCTTGCAGGCTATGGTGTTCACGGTGAAGGTTTTGTTTTAAAATGCTTCCCGCGATATTTTTTTTTAGCTGGATCATGATGTGAGTATAACGGGAATTTGGTTTTTTGAGTATGTTCTTGTGATTTTTTTTATGCTCATGGTTTTTTTCCGCGTTAGGGACAGGAGCCATGGGTAAGCATTTTTTCAAAAATGCTTACCCAAAGCGTTTTTGCCGCGTTTTTTTTGCGGCAAAAACCTTCGGAGCGACAGCACAGTGGCGGATGGCCCGGCAGGGCGGCCCGGGTTTGCGGGATGACCATTGTTTGAGAGAATAAGCTTTTTGAGTTTTTCCTATGGGCCGGCCTGAAACGCCCTAAATTCCCCCAAATTTCCAGGATAAAATTTGACAATCGGGAAAAAAAGTATTAATATATCAATGACTATAAAAATTATTGGGTCATTGATATGCCAAAAGCTTTTAACCAGGAAGAAAAACAACGGATTATCTCTCAGATCAAGGAAGCGGCCATGGAGCTTTTTGCCCGCTATGGTTTAAAGCGTACCCGTATTCAGGATATCACCGATGCCATCGGGATCGCCAAGGGTTCTTTTTATGCTTTTTATCCTTCCAAGGAGCTGCTTTTTATGGACATGCTCGAGGAAATGGAGAGCGGAATCCAGGCTGACATGTTTTCTCGAATGCGGGTTCTTGAGAATCCTGAGCCGCACAGATTGTTGAAAGTGCTGAAAGAATTGATTCTGGAGGTTCTGGAGAATCCTCTGGTGAATCTGGTTTTTGAGCGTGAAAACTGGCAGTATTTGATGCAGCATCTTCCAGCCGAGAGGGTGCGGAAAAACCTGGAAATCGATTATAAATTCGCGTCGCAGATTCTTTCCTTGTTTCAGCAGGAGAAAAAACTGGAGCAAAGGGAAATCGAGTTTTTTACCAGTGCCTTTCGTTCGGTTTTTTTTCTTTATATGCATAAAAAAGAGATCGGTGAGAGACAGCTGAACAAGGTCATGGATTTCTTTATTACGGCTTTGTTCGTGAAGATTTTGAAATAAGGAGGCCCCTATGGCTGCTGTGATATATCTTGAAAATTTGACAAAGTCCTATGGCCGCGAACGCGGTGTGGTAGATTTGAATCTGGAGATTCAGCCGGGTGAGGTTTTTGGTTTTATCGGCCCCAATGGCGCGGGAAAATCCACCACTATCAGGACGATTTTGGGCTTGATTTTCCCTTCTCAGGGAATGGTGCGGGTTTTTGGCCAAGACCCCATTGGCCGGGCAGAGAGTGTGAAAGGGCGTTTGGGGTATATGCCGTCGAATGACGGATTTTATCGGGGCATGAAGGTGGTTGATTTTCTGACTCTGATGCTGCGTATGCAGAATGTTAAAGGCGAGGGACGTATCCGGGAGCTTTCCGATTATTTTGAACTGGATTCAAAGCGCAAAATCGAAGATCTTTCCCAGGGAAATCGTAAAAAGGTCAATCTTGTTCAGGCTTTGGCCCATGAGCCCGATTTGCTGATTCTTGATGAGCCTACCAATGGCCTTGATCCCCTGATGCGTTCCCGTCTTTTCCAGTTGCTTCATGATGAAAACCAAAAGGGCCGGACTATCTTTTTTTCATCCCATACCCTTAGCGAGGTCCAGTCCTTTTGCCATAGGGTGGGGGTTATCAAGAATGGGCGCTTGATAGAAATCCAGCCGGTCAAGGAAATCCGCAAGCGGCGTTTAAAAAAAATCCATTTGCAGCTGGCCAAGGCTGTTTCAGAAGAGGCTTTTTTGAAGGCTCTGGGGCTGGGCGGGGTAAGCGAGGTGAATGTAAAGGCAGATGAGCTTTCCTTTTTGTTCAGCGGCGAGATGAATTCCCTGTTAAAGGCACTTAATAATCAGGATGTGAAAGACCTGAGCATCGAAGATCCTTCGCTTGAAGAGATTTTTCTGCATTTGTATCAATAAGGAGGCGGGTCATGAATCGTTATTTGTATTTTCACGAAATTAAAATCAGGTTAAAGTCCTTTATTATCTGGGCTGTTTCTTTGTGCTTAATCATTTTTCTGGGTATGGCTTTTTATCCGACCTTTAGTAACAGTAATATCCTGGAACCCATTACTCATTTGCTGGATAGCCCCTTTTTTGCGACAATCATGCAGATGTTTGGCATTGATTTTGCCAGTTTCGGCCATCCCTTTGGTTTTTATCTGGCCTATTTGTCGATTTATACGGTGCTGGCTGCCATGATTTATGCTGTTTTTTTGGCAGCTGCTTGTCTTTTGTCCGAGATAAAGGACGGGACCTTTGAATACCTTCTGGCCAGGCCGCTTAACCGTGGCCGCATCATTTTCACAAAGATAGGTGCCATGGTGAGTCTGGGCTTTGCCCTGGTGGTGCTGATGTTTTTCACGGGCTGGCTGTGCTTGAATGTATTTCGGGGAGAGTTTAAAGGTACTGTTGATGAAAATTCCAGGGCCTATGGGCTTGTTGTGGAGCGTTTTGAAAGCCATGGAGATGCTTTTCGCGATTTTTTCGGGTTCAAGCCGGAAGATTACACTGATTTTATTCTGAACCAGGCCCTTTCTCAGATTGATGCCCATCCTGAGGCTTTGCGGAATGAGGGGATTGATGAACAGATGGTCGGTGATTTGGTGAAAATGCTGGAGCAGGGGTCACCTGATCAATTGTTTGAAAGCGTACGAAATGATCCTGAGGGGTTTTTATCCAAGTATAATTTGCCTGTTGAGAGCGCGGAGCAGTTGGTTATGGAGATAAATAAAACCGAAAATGAGTATAAAGGAATATTGAGTCAGCTGGAAAATCAACCTGCTAGGTATGTGGAGATTTTCAAATCTGATCCGCAAAAATATGTTATAAAACTTCTCGAATTGAATGATTCTTCTGAACTGCAAGGTTTTGACTTGAGTGCCCGGGATTTTAAGGGGCTTATTGTTTATTTTGATTTTTCAAAGCTTGTGCTTTTGAATATCAACATTTTTATTCTTCTGTTTTTTACTCTGGCTGTGACTCTTGTGATTTCACTGATGGTTTCCACTTTGCAGACAGCTTTGGGTGTTTCCATGGGTTTTGTTTTGGGTTGTTATTTGACGAATGCTTTTATCAAGGTTGTGCCCTCGCTTGCCTTTCTGGAGAAAATCAATCCTTTTCATTTGGTACCTTCGGTGATGGATCAAATATCTTGGCAAAACCTTGCATTAGGAATGCTGGCTTTTTTGGGGCTCGGTTTTGGCTTTTTTGCTCTGGCTTTTTTAGTTTTTCAAAAAAAGGATATTCTTGGTTAAGCATTTATCTTTTATTAAGTGACTCTGGCTTCTGATTAAAGTCAATTCTCTTAGTTGTCGATAATTTTATTGGTATTTCTGAAAATCCGTGAAAATGGGTTTTTTAGTATGGATAAAGCAGGCAGATATGTCCGGTATTTGCTTTCAGCGGAAAATTGTCTTGATACACTAAATATTTTCAACTATCATAAATAGATAGAGAACAATAATGATGGCACCTCCAAAAATCTGTAAAAACAGGTTTTTGGAATATAGAAAATTTCCTTAAAACATGAAGGGCATCTTATTAAACGCCTGCTTCAGGATATTGATTTGAAAGTGACAAGACGTGAATGAAAATTAGCAGAGCCTTAACCAATCTCTTGATCAAATCTCTGGCAGAAAGCATGACTGTGCAGCTGATGATTAAAACAGCCCGTTTGCTTTACCGGGATTATGATATCTATAAACAAACCGGTATTCCTTCCAATATTCCCATTCAGCGCCGCGACGCGGCCAATCAGATTATCCGTGATGTGATTGAAAAGGACCATGTTATTCAGTTTGTTACCACCCTGATAGATGTGTACAAAAAGGGAATCATGGGCCGGCCGATTAATGTGAGGTTTTTGCCGCAAATACTGGCGGAACTCAAGGAGCTCGGGCTGGTTTATTCGGAAAAAGAAGGAATTTTTATAGAGACCTCCCAGGACCAGGTGACACGCGGCTGGAGCATTCTGGAGGAAGCAAAAATATATGATTTTACTTTTATAAGAATTGATATTGTGGATAACACCAAGCTGGTTCGCAAGAACAAAAAAAATGTGATTGAAAGCGTTTATAATGATTTTAAGCGCATTTTTAAATTTTATGTGGAAAAACGGAATGGCCGAATCTGGACCTGGGAGGGTGATGGCGGCCTGGCGGCTTTTTATCTTCATGACAAAAATCTTGAAGCCGTGCTTTGCGCCATGGAATGCCTGGTTGAATTGTTTTTTTATAATCTCATGCAATGTCCCCTGAAAGAGGGCCTGGATGTGCGCATGGCTGTTCATGCCGGCCCGTGCCAGTTCTTTAATCACTCCCAGGACATTAAAAATGAAACCTTGAGGCGTCTGGAACAAATCGAATCCAAATTTACTGAGCCCAATGGTCTTACCCTCTCGCCTGGTGTTTATTCAGACCTGGGAGGCAAGCTGGAAAAATTCTTTGTGCAGGTGCCGGTTGAAAAAGGAAATTTTGTGTATCAGTATAAACTTTGTTGGGAGGAATAATGGAATTCTATATTGTGACCAACCAGCCGATAATAGCCGACAAAATTGAAAAGCTGAAAAATAATACTCATGTTCTTGATCCTTCTGATTTTCGCAGAAAAGTGAAAGAGAGTTCCCGGAATGAAATTTTTTATCTTGATATAGAGGCGTTTAAAAACGATTGGGAAAAGGAATTCAAATACGCACAGAAAAACGACAAAGTTTTTCTGGCCCTCATCGATCTGCAAGGCAAGGTAAAAGATATTGGCACTTATATTTACAAAGGCATTGTGGATTATATCGGTAAAGACAATGGGGTAAACGATTTTTCCAAACGCCGTTTTATTGATGTGGAAAATTATCTGGAAAATTATCGCTGCGATTATTTTCTGGCCGATGAAGAAGATGAACTGGAACCAGGAGCCTATAAAATCGCAGAAAAGGGCTGGGCTACAATCAGATCTGATGAGGAATACACTTTTTATATCATGTATGTTGAGCTGGACGATAAAAAAGAAATGGAAAAATCCTTTGCCAAAAGCAATTTGAAGCTGGCCATTGACAGTTTTAAACGCTTTGTGGAACAGAATGTGGCCCGCTTTGAGGGAAAACTCTGGATTTGGCAGGGCTTTGGCGGCGTTGTACTTTTTCCCTTTAATGGCCATGACTGCCCGGCAGCCCTGAGCGGCTTCCGTATGGCAATTTATAAACACCTCCATGATGTTGAAGAATCACTTTTCCCCCATTTCATCTCGTACCGCATGGCAATCCATCTTGGCAATGTTCTTTATCAGGAGGAAAATACAGGCAATGTTATCGCCGATACCATTAACTCGGTTTTTCATTTGGGAAGTAAATACGCTGAACCCGGAGAATTTTATATGACCGACGACACCTATCGCTTTATACACCCCAAAATAAAACCCTATTTCAAGGCAAGCGGTGAATTTGAAGGACGGAACATCTGGAGAATGCGCCGACCCATAATCGGGGCTTTCAGAAGCTGAGCCCTGTGGCCCCATAGCTCACTGGGCCAGAAAATCCTTCAGCGCCTTGGGCTCGAAACCTAATAAAGCCTTGCCGCCCTTCCGGATAATCGGCGTTTTAAGCAACAAGGGGTTTTCGCCAATTTCCTCTATCGCGTCAAAATCCATGTATTCCAGCTGGGCCTTTTTAAAGGCCTGGGATTCCCGGTCAATCAAATTCTCCGCGCCGCAGCTTTGGGCCATGCTCTTCAGTTCGCCGGCGCTGGGCGCTTTTTGGCTCAAGTCCACAAAATGAAAAGCCAGACCCCTTTCCCGTAAAAAGCGTTCCGCCTTTTGTGTGTCCTTGCATTTTTTTGTTCCAAAAATCTGAATTTCTGCCATGGGGCCAGCATAACACAAAGCCTGATTTATTCCAAGCTCCTCGGAAAAGGAATTGACCCTTGCGTTCATAGGCTTTGGGCGTCGCCTACCGGAGATTCTTTTGGGACTGTCCGAATGGAACGCGAAACGGAGTGACTTGTTTCTTATCAGCCGGCAGGCCGGGCTTTGCGGCACTCCGCTTCGCTCCGACCAAAAAGGTGGCTGAAAACGCCGCCTTTTTGTTGGCAAACTTTTTTTGAAAAAAAAGTTTGCCTGCCTTCAATCCCTGACGCGTGGCTCTCTCTGTTTTCAGGTTGACTTGTAAATGAAATTGGCTTTGCTTGTAATCCACATTCCGCAGTCCCGAATTCAAGTGTTGCTTCTCACACTTGAATTCGGGATGCGGAAAGTGGGTTGTAAGAGGCGGATTTATATTGGCAGATCAAGAATAATGAGCCTGGTTCAAAAAACCGGCGATTTCCTGCAGCGCGGCTTTTGCTTCACGGCCGATGGCAATGAAATCCAGGCGTTCACCTCTGCAGGCAGCCAGCCCCAGTAAATGGGTGACTGATTTTACGTTAATGTACATTTTGCCTTCCAGGATAAAGCTGAATTCGCGCATGCCTTCTTTGTGCACATAAATATCCGCGTCGTATTGGTAGCAGAGGCTAGTGAGGTTGGATGAGGGGCGCACGTGCAGGCCTTTTTCGAGCTGCACCACAACGCTGATTTGTTCAAATCCGTTTCCTTCAAGGGATTCTTTTTTTATCCGCCAGCTAGATGCGTGATGTTCGCTCCATTCTCTTAAAGCTGCCACATCATCGATATGATAGCCCAGCTCGTGGCTTCGGAGTTCTTTGTAACGAAGAATTTCCTGAAGCTGGGTCTGGTTTTCCTTGAGTTGCTTATCTCTGACCCAGGAATTCTTGACATTATTGCAGAAATCTTCTATCGCTTCTTCAATTTTGACTTCATGCCCGACCTTCATTGACATAAAATACTTATGTTCCTCGATGGCCTTTAATTCAGAAGGAGTGAGGTCTAGATCGATTTGTCTTCCCATAAGGTTCCTCCCTTTATTCAGGGCAAATTAATCCTTCGACGTGATTAGTCGAAAACATAATAATACTAGCTTTCACAGCTATTACAAATATACTATCATTTTATTGCTTTTTCACGATTTTCATTGTTCTCTATCTTTAAATTTAGTATAATTTTTTTGCTTTGTACAGATTTAAAGAAAAAATTTCAATATTTATTCTTTACAAGGCAAAATAAAAATATGAATTGTATAATTATTGTACCGTCCTTGCGGGATTTTTATTTTACACCTCACCGTTTTTCAAGTATTGGCGGGCAAATTGCCCATGAAATAGCCCTGAAAAGCGGGTGCCAAAGTGAAATTATCCTGCTGCCCCTATTAAAAAAGCCCTGTAAAAAGGATTTGCCCGCTTTTTTGAGCCATCTGAAGCCCTTTATACATGGCGGCGAAAGGGGGCCGGTTTCGTTTTTTACCCGCTATTACTCCTATGGGCCGGAAGTATTTGAGGCTTCTGAGCTGATTTTGAAAAAAAAGCCGGATTTATTATTGTTTTCACTTTTTGCCTATGGTTATGCCGAAGAGTTGATAGCTCTGGCCGCTGAAATTAAAAGCCGGCAGCCCGAATTGCCACTGGTGGCTGCCGGAAAGGGTGTGAAAGTGAATCCGTCTTATTTCCAACAGTCCGGTTGCCTTGATTATCTGATCACCGGCGAAGCTGAAACCTCTCTGGCCTTGTTTTTGGATGCTTTGAAGAAAAATGGTTCCTTTGAAAATGTTCCCGGGTTGTTCTGGCGGGAGAGCGGCCAGTGGCGTGAGAATCCTGCTGAACTTAGTTCATCGACAACCATGGAATATCCCTTTGTGGTGACCCGGCAAAGCCAAAAGACCCTGTCGGTTTCAGTTTCTTTAACCCGGGGTTGCACCATGGGCTGCCGCTTTTGCGCCAATCATGATGACAGGACATTTCGATATCCTTCAGCTGAAAAAGTGCTCAGCCGGGTGAAAAGTGATTTGCTTCCTGTCATTGGCGCGCGCCGGTTATTGCTCAATTTTGAAGACGACAATCTTCTGCTTTGTCCTGAATTTTTTCTGGAAATCCTTGGGCAAATCAAAAAAATGATACCCCATAGCGTATTTTTGGCTGAAAACGGCCTGGATTACCGGCTGCTCACACCCCCGCTTATTAAAAAGATAACAGGGCTGGGGTTTGAAAAATTTAATTTCACCCTGGGTTCTTTTTCTTCTGAAACGATGAGCGGCCAGAATCGCCAGCATCGCCTTGAACATCTCAAGGAAGTGCTGGCTCTGCTTCATGCTATGAAAATACAAACCCTGACCTATTTTATTGCCGGTTTTGTTGATGACACCATCGAAAAACTTGGAAATACCCTGGCTTTTCTGGCTTCCCAAGCGACAATGGCGGGCATGTCGGCTTTTTATCCGATTCCCGGTATCCCGGGTTGGGATAAACCTGAAGTGTTTTTGAAATATCCGCCAGCTCTGACCCTTGGCTCCAGCTTTTATCCCTGGAATGGCTCCTTATCCACCGAAAGCCTTATTACGGCTTTTCGCTTAACGCGGTACATCAATCTTTGCAAAAAGAGTGAGAAAAGCGGTGAAGAAAGTGAGCTTCTTGAACAAATCGTGAAACGCAGGACAATTCACAGCCTTTTTACCGATGGGATAAAGGCTGTACCCCAGTTGGATAGAGAGCTGGTGGGTTTATTTTTTGACAGGTCTATTGCTTTGAAAAAAGGATAATCAGAATTCTGATCTTTTAATTCATGAGCGCGGGCATTTGTGCTTTGTTTTGGTGGTTCATGTTTTGGCTGTGTTTTTTTGCTTATGCAATCGCTTATAGGGTGTCAGGGATTGGAGCGGCACCGGGCCCTTTTTTTAAAAAGGGCCCGGTGAAACCCGGAGGCGCCCTTTTTGGCGCCGAGGATTTCGGAGCGAAGCGGAGCCGCGGAAAGCCCGCCCCCCTTTTGGCTTTGACAATTGGGCATTCTGCCGCAATCTATACCCAAAAGGGGGAGACACCCCAAGAAATCCCATGGGCCAATCTCTTGCTAGAGCTTCAAAACTCGATTATAGTATGATTATCAACAAATCAAAGGAGATCCTATGGCCGAACCAAAAAAACGAGACGAGAAGGCACCAAAATTTCTGCAAGTGACCATAAAAACACCCGATGGCACTGAATGGAACACCATAATTGCCGCGGAAAAGGTATTTTCTACAGGATCTTGCGGTTTTTACGCGGGTGATAAAATTACCAATCCTGAAAGCGGCGAGCGCTATCAAGTGGGAATGAACATCACCTTGATCGGCAGCAAGCCCTAGGTTTATCATTATTCCAGAACGATGCGGTTGCGTCCCAGGCGTTTGGCTTTGTACATGGCCTTGTCGGCTCGTTCAATCCAGGCGTTCCGGGATTCACCAAGCCGGTATTGGGCGATGCCCATGGATACAGTGGCCCGGATTTGTTTGTCCGCGCACTGAATAGGATTTTTTTCAAGGTCCCGCCGGAAGCGCTCTCCAATGATGAAACCCTGCTGCAGGCTGGCGTTGGTCAGTATCATGAAAAACTCCTCTCCGCCGTATCGCCCTGCGTAATCGTATTTACGCATGCAGTTTTTCAATTTGTTGCCAATGGCAGTGATCACCATATCACCGATTTGGTGGCCGAAATTGTCGTTTATTTGTTTAAAGTGGTCAACGTCGAGCATGACCCCGGTCAAAGGGGAGGATGCGCGTACAGCCCTTTCAATTTCAATATCGATGGTTGAGAAAAGGGACATGCGGTTGAGAAGTCCGGAAAGCATGTCGTAATTGGCTTTTATTTTCAGCTCTTTATTGGAGCTTTTTAACTCGGTATTAATTTTTTTTATGTTCTCATTTTCTTTTTTTAAGTTAAGGTTCTGGTCCTCCTGTTCGGCCACCACCTCTTCCAGGACCTCAACGGAATTATAAAGTTTCATTCGGCCTTTTAATCGGATATGAGCTGCTTTAACCCGCCGCTGTAATTCGATGGCAACAATAGGTTTGATAATAAAATCATCGCCGCCTGCTTCCAGGGCTTGCTCCAGATAGGTGTCCTCTGTCAGCCCGGAAACAAGAATCACTTCAATCGGCCGCTCGCCGTAGATTTTTTTTATCTCTCGGCAGACTTCATAGCCGGTTTTGTCAGGCATGAGAATATCCAGAAGCACAATGTCGGTTTGCTTTTGATGGATAATCTCAAGAGCCTTTTCCCCGCCAACAGCTTCTTCTATACTGTATTTTTCGCTGGATAAAATGCTCCTGGCCAATTCAATGGCATCGGGTTCATCATCCACGATTAACAATTTCGGATTTTTATTCATTAGTTAGCTTAAAATCTATAATAAAATTACCAGTCGGTCAACTTTTTATCCAGTCTATTGTGCTTGTGATTGCATAAAGTAATGGATTTATGGCTTTTTTGTGTTATATTTTGTTGGGGTTTGTGTTTTAAAATGATTTTCTGGCTGTTACCCCGGCCCGGGGGCTCGGGGCCGGGCTTTACGCGACTCCGCTTTTGCTTCGAAGTTTTGGCCGCTAAAAAGCGCAGCCAAAAGCTTTTCGTCGGTTTTTTGAAAAAAACCTCCTCATCGCTTCAATCCCTAACAGGAGCAAAGCATTCGGGGAGCCCTGGTTTTATCAGGGCAAAAGTTGATTTAGGAAGCACCAGGAGCCTGGTAAAAATTGAATCATTCTGGTATTATCCCTTTTTATCAAGAATATTGGCATTTTAATTCTGCAAAGAACTGTGTATAATAAAACAAGGAAAATATGTAGGAGGAAAGCAATGTTCGATGGTCCACTCAGTAAAATTAATTTTCCGGGAATCAGCTCCCGCGCCTGGGAGCATCCCGCTGACCGCGCGGCTCTGGTTGCCTTGAAACAGATACCGGCATTGGATGTGTTACTCCAGAATATATTGAGCTTGCTGGGAGAACGCTCCTGGCGATTGCTTTACCTGTCTTCTTCTGTGAGGACCTCGGGAAAGCAATTCCCGCGGCTTCACTATCATTTGAAGCAGGCCTGTGAAATCCTAGATTCCCATTATGTGCCGGAGCTCTATATTACTGAAAATCCATATATAAACGCAGGTGCCATAGGGGTTGACAAACCCTTTATTGTGCTTAATTCAGCGGCAGTTCAAAAACTTGAAGCCGACGAAAATCTGGCCATTATTGGTCATGAGCTGGGCCATTGCCTAAGCGGCCATGCATTATATCACACTTTACTCATCATTTTAACGCTTTTTTCAAGATATTTGCTGGATACTTTGAATATTCCTCTGGCTGGTTTGGCCATTGAAGCGCTTATTTATGCCATTATGGAGTGGTATCGACAAAGTGAATTGAGCGCTGACAGGGCTGGTTTGTTAACCGTACAGGACCCGAATGTTTCTTACCGGCTCTTGATGAAAATGGCGGGCGGCACCATGATCGAGCAAATGGATATTAACGAATTTTTTAATCAAGCCCGGGAATTTGAAAAATCCGGGGATTTGGTGGATGTGCTGCATAAGGTTTTTTTGGAAAAGGACAAGACCCATCCCTTCCCGGTTGTTCGTTTGACCAAGCTGAAAGCCTGGGTTGATTCCGGTGATTATCAGAAAATCCTTGATGGAGATTATCAGAAAAAAGAGAATGATAATCAGGAAGACCCGCTGAAAAACTTTCAGGAAGCTCAAAAACAAGCGCGGGAAGAAGCAAAAGCAAGGGAGAGTGATTTTCAGCAGGCTGTGAATAAAACCGCTCAGGATATAGGAAAGGGTATTAATCAGGCTTCTGAAGAAATCGGCCGTTTTTTTAGCGGCTTGTTTAAAAATCAGGATGATGATAAAAAGTAGTTATCTATGAAATGGACACTGGCAAATATTTTAACAAGCTCGAGGATTTTTTTATCTCCTGTATTTTTTCTGCTATTCAGGGCTATTGATCTAGGTCAATTGAAGGGCTTTGTTCCCCTGGCAGCCTTGCTTGTTTTATTTCTGGTTCTGGAGATGACCGATCTTTTTGACGGGCTTGTTGCCAGGAAAATGAAGCAGACCAGTGATTTTGGAAAAATCTTTGATCCCCTGGCCGATTCAATATGCCGCTTGACCTATTTTATTTCTTTTACCTTGGCTGGTATGATGGCTGGCTGGATTTTGTTGATTCTTGTCTATCGTGATGTTCTGGTTGCCTATGTTCGTCTTGTTTTGATGCAAAATAAGGTGGTCATGGGCGCGAAATGGAGCGGAAAAATCAAGGCCTGGGTTTATGCGGCTGGTGGAATTTACGGAATTTTATATTTTTATTTAAAGAACAGCTTGCACGAACCGATACAATGGGATATATTAAATCCTCTTAAGGATATTGTGTTTATCGGATGCGCTGTCATGGCGTTAATTACTGTTGTTGATTATTTAAGCTCCATCCGGGGAGTGAAAAAAAAATAATTTTTTCAAAATAGTTATTGACTTTTCACCGATGAATCAGATAGATTGCTGATCTTGTTAAAGAAACAGTGTTTATCGGAATTGTTGCAGATGCGCAATTTTGAAAAATCGTTAATTTAGC
>JAFGWI010000202.1 GCA_016937215.1 Spirochaetales bacterium
AGGATGAGAGTGATATATAAATAATGATTTATTCTTGAGAGGAAATCGCCTTAGGGTATTTGACACTTAAGGGTATGTGACCTTATTTAGTAAAAGAAAAAGCCGCTTGCTGTACAGGTGCCCCGAATTCAAGAAAAATCAGAATTAGCTTAAATCATTTTCAATTGATAAGTTTATCATCTTGATTATTATGCTCTGAATCATTAAATTTGAAATTATGCGATACCAGTATAAATTTGAAATTTTTCCAAAAATGCCTTTTCTTTTCTTGATTTTATTGGTTTTTCCTGCTTTTTTTCTATATGGCGGTGAAAATTCGATTCTTCGGAATATCCGGCTTATAGCCCTGCCTGAAATAAATGTATTAAAGGAAGGGAAAAACCTCCAGTCGGTTGATCATTTGATGGAAATGGCTTTTGTGCTTTCTGGAACTGAAAATGAATCAATCGAATACTATATTGATCGTTTTTTTGAAATTATCAGAGAATTCAAGGAAAGCCAGGATGATTTGAGCGATTTAAAGAGAGTTGCTGAAAACATGTTGACTTATCTGCATGAGCATGTTTTTAAAAAATACAATGAAAAACAGACAAAACTGGACGTGCTTCTTGATACCGGGGTTTTTAACTGTGTTTCATCGGCTGTATTATATAGCATCGCATTATCCAGTTTTGGCATAGATGTGAGTGGTGTGAGAACAATTGATCATGCTTTTTGCACAGTTAAAATTGGCGATACAAAATATGATGTTGAGACCACCAATTTATACGGCTTTGATCCTGGCAGTAAAAAGGATTTTGTTAATGAATTCGGTGATATCACTGGTTTTAATTATGTTCCACCGGGACATTATTCAAAACGTCAGAATATTGATAAACTTCAATTGATTTCTCTTATTTTACATAATCGTATCACTGATTTATATGAGAGAAATCAGTATTTTGATGCTCTGGGTTTGGCTGTTGATCTTTATTATTTGCTCGAAGATGATGAGTCCCATGAAACTTTTATTGGTGCTATTCAGAACATTGGCGCCTACATCAATAATACCGGCTTATACACAGAAGGTCTTGAATGTTTTGATGCGATTGTTAAACAATATCCTGATGATATTAAAATAGTTAAGGTTTATCAATCTCTGTATCATAATTATATTGTTAAATTAATAGACGGAAAGTCCTATGACAAAGCACTTATGACATGTGAACAAGCCTTTTCCAGATTGATTTTGACAGAAACTGATTATCGCGATTTTATCGTGATTATTTTTACTAATCAGGCTAATGAAATAGCCAGAACATCCTATCCCCAGGCCCTTGCTTTTCTGGAACAGGCATTTGAAAAAATCGGTGCTGATAAAAGGCTTGTTTCAGCCCAGGTTAGTTATTTTAATAATCACATTGTTGATTTATTAAAGCAAAAGAAAATTGAGCAGGCCGATGAATTGGTTGAAGGTTCCTATAAAAGCAGTTTTCTTAATAAAATTGATTACAATAAATTTAAGGGCTATGTTGTTCTGGAGCAAGGTTCAGCCATCGCTTTAGAGCAAGGCTATCTTCAGGCTGCCCGTTTTCTTGAATCAGCTTTAAAATCAATTGGTCCCAATTCCAATATTTCCCAAAACATTTCGATTTATTTACGAAATTATGAAGTGACCATCCATAACCAGGCTATTGGTCTTTATCAAGAAGATAAAATTCAGGAAGCTGTAACACTTCTTGAACAAGCCTTGGTTGAATACCCTGACAGTAAACAGCTGCGAAAGGATTTGGAAAAAATTCGACCTTATTTATAAAATTGTTTGATTCTCTTTCGAGAATCACGGGTACTCATCAGGGCAATCGCATTATAATTTTTATAGTTGTTTTGTCACTCTGGGCTAGCACCCGTCGTCATTCTGAGCTGCCACCCGCCCTCATTCTAAGCTGTTACCCGCCGTCATTCTGAGCAAAGCGAAGAATCTCATTTGGCATAGACCGATTGTATTCACAAACAAAAGCCCCAAACCAGGCGAGATTCTTTTAGGACGCATGGATATAGTGAATGCCAATGAGCATTCACGCCAAATAGTGAATGCCAATGAGCATTCACGTCACCGAGCAGTAAACGCGGAGCGTTGAGACCAGGCTCCCTATCGTTCCTTCTCAGAATGACAAATGGTTGAAACATAATTCTTTTAATTTGATTACCCTGGGGTACTCATTTATCATTCTTGACTTAGATCCTTATTCTGTATAAGCTGTTACCTTCTAAATACAGATATTTTATTGAAATCATCCATTTTGATAGGATGAAAAGGTGAGGTCATTTATGGGAGAACCAGTACTGGTAGCACTGTTATTTGCTGACAGGGTTATTGAAGAGGTAAATCGAAAAAAAGGAATTATTGGAACATTTAATCGGTTTTATACCAAGAATTTTCCCGTACAATTTCCTCCATGGTATATTTACGCAGCTGTTACCAATTTAACCGGTGAATTTGATTTCTCACTGAATCTGGTTTATGATCAAGCCCAGCAGGTAATTGTTCCCATTAGTGGTAAATTCAAAGTGGACAATAGCCGCAGTGTGGTTGAACTGGCTTTCCCTATTTTTAAAGCGGTTTTTCCCGCTGAGGGGCTTTATACCTTGACTTTTAACGTAGATGGCATGCAGGTGGGCTCTCGTATATTAGAATTGATGAAAAGCAATCAGGAGCCGATGCAGGCATAACATGTTAAGCTCAGCTGATTTTCAACACAGAATGGCAATAATCTCTGATCAAATTCAGGAAGCCTGTGATAAGGCTGGTAGGAAAAAAGAATCGGTAAAAACCATGGTTGTCACTAAAAATCATGGTTTTGAGGTCACGAAAATGGCCTACGAACATGGTTTTCGGCTGTTTGGAGAAAATCGCATTCAGGAAACCCAGGAAAAATACGCTCAGAACCATGGACTTAGTCTGGAATTGCATATGATAGGACATTTGCAGAGCAACAAAGCTAAAATTGCCTGTGAACTTTGCTCCTGCATTCAAAGCATTGACAAGATAAAAACATTGCTCGAAGTCCAGAAACAAGCTAAAAATCTTGATAAAGTTCAGGATGTCATGTTTCAGATTAATACCTCTTTAGAGGATTCCAAATCAGGCGTGAGAGATATTAATGAACTTTGGCCATTGATCGATCAGGCCTGTCATTGCCCGAATATAAAAGTGATTGGCTTAATGACAATCGGTCCCTTTGACGCGCCTGAAAAAAAAATCCGGCGTTGTTTTAGTGATTTACGTGAGCTTGGTAATAGGATTATCTCCAGGTATCCTGGTATAAATTTGAAGGACTTGTCCATGGGCATGTCAGATGATTTTCATTTGGCCATAGCTGAAGGGGCTACTTTGTTAAGATTAGGCCGTATTTTATTGGGAGAGCGCTATGCTTAAAAAAGCATTCCTAATAATTACATTACTTATCATGTTTGTACTGCCAGTATTCTCTCAAAACCAATCACAAATTATATCCGAAGAATATCAGGATGATGAATTTCCCCAAATTATCAAGGATTTGAGGCGTTTTGAGATTATTTTTTTTGGGTCCCTTCCTGTGTCTTTTTTTCTGGCCCTGGAAGGTTATGATGTTTATCGTTTTTGTTATAATAATTTTAACGAGGCTTATAAACCATGGCCCCTCCATGATACGAACTGGGTTCCCTATTCCAGCGAAGATAGTTTTAGAAGTGTTCTTATCGCATTATCCATATCCTTTATTTTCGCGAGTGCTGACTATATATTAGGCAAATTATAAAAACAGGCAGAGTAATAATGAAAACCACAACAATCATAGTAACAGAAGATGATCCTCAAAATTTACGTGTTGATAAATTTCTTTCCGATATCAAAGCTCTGTTGCCTCGAAATCAGTTAAAAAACCGTCTTTTATCATTAAAAATAAATGGTAAGGAGGCCAAATTTTCAAGGAAAGTCTCTAGCGGTGATTCGATTGTCATTGAATTGGCTGCTCCCCCTGAATTAAAGGTGCTTGCTGAACCCATGGATCTGGATATTATTTATGAAGATGAAAATGTTATTGTCATAAATAAACCCCAGGGCTTGACCGTGCATCCTGGGGCCGGGATTTGTCAGGGGACATTACTGAATGGTCTCTTGTATCATGTAAAGGAGTTGAGCCAGGAATTTACCGATGATGCTATTCGGCCAGGCATTGTCCATCGTCTTGATAAAGACACCTCTGGTGTGATCATCGCGGCCAAAAATATGAATGCCCTGGAATTTTTATCCAATCAGTTTCGAAAACGATTCGCGAAGAAAACCTATTATGCTATTTGCAAGGGGATTCCTCAAAACCATGAAGGTGAAATTGATCTTCGTTTGATTCGTGACCCCAACCAGAGAAAGCGCTATACCTGGACTTTTGCCGAGACAAAGGGAAAAAGTTCCAAAACTGTTTTCCGGGTGTTAAAACAAATAGGCGATTATTCATTACTGGCCCTGAGCCCACGAACAGGGCGGACCCATCAATTAAGGGTTCATATGAAATACCAGCATACACCTATTGTCGGTGATTCCATTTATTCCCGCCAGGATAAAATCGATCCCCATGCCACATTAAAGCTTCATGCACTCCGCCTCTTGATTAAATTACCAGGGAAAACAGGGCTGCAAAAATTCGAAGCCCCATTGCCACAGAGTTTTCTGGATTATCTTGAAAAAATTGAAAGCCTGTATTCCTAGGATTCTCATTGTTTTTTTATATAATGAACATTTCTCCCCATGGCTTCACTTTAACAGGCTAGACATTGTAAACCCCAGGCCTTTACTTTCAATGATTTATGGTATAGGTCTTAATGTGGCTTTATTTTTTGATCGTTCTTTTGAGTTATTGCAAATGTGGATTCAGCTTTTTCTCAATAGAGAGTTTGGAAGGCGGCCCGTGGCCGGGAAAAATAAGGAAATTTTCATCAAAAATCAGTAATTTTTCTTTTAATGAAGATACTGTAAGGGCCTTTGAAAAATCATCGGGCGCCGAGCCAATGCTTCCGGCCAAAAGGGCGTCACCTGTGAATAAGTAATTGTTAAGTCGATAGCAAATGGAATCTCCTGTATGGCCGGGCGTTTCCAATACCTCGAATTCATAATCACCGCATTTGATTTTATTAAAATCCCTGACTTTATTGGATTTGAAACCCAGAACCTCCTGCCGGTAGCTGTAGATTTCAGGTTGGTAGATTTTCATGATAGTTTTCAGACCACTTGTGCAAGCCTCATGAGAGTGGGTGATTAAAACACAACTAATGGAAAGATGATTATTTTCCACAACTTCCAGCAGTTTGGTGTCAAAAATGCCGGGATCAATGACAACGGCTTCACCGCCTTTTTCCGGACCGATGAGGTACACATTATTCAGACCGATAGAACTTAGCTGGGAATAAAAAATCATTTGCTTTCTATCACTCCTTCAAAATAGGCTTCTTCTACATTGGAATATTTGAATTGGGTGTTCTTAAGCTCAGAATTGGAAAAATGGGTTCGCTTAAGATTGCAATCCACAAACTGCAGGTCCTCCAGTTTTGAATTAATGAAACGTGTGGCGTACAAATCACAGTCATTAAAACTGGTATTAACGCAATGGGTTCCCAAAAAATTACAAATGGTAATTTCCGAGGAGTTAAATGAAGAATCGATGATTTTTGAACCAGCGTACACAGCGTTTCTTAAATTCGTGTTTTCAAGGTTGCATTTTCTGAATTGTGAAAAATCAAAATAGGAATAGATAATCGTACAACCCGAAAAATCCACATTTTCAAAGTAAGAACTGGCAAAATTGCAACCCCAAATTTCTTTATTCGATAAATCCATATCTTTCAGCCTGATTCGTGAAAGACTCAACCCCATGAGCTTGGTGTTCTCACTCAGGTACTTTTCTATTTGTTTTTGAAGCTCTTCGGCGTTTTCGGAGTGTTCAAAACAGGTTAAGCGATTAAAAACCCTGAGCCTGGAGCATTCTTCATGATTGCAGACTTGAACATCAAACATGTTTAGATTCTAATGAATTTCGTGATTTTAAACAACCCGTAAGCTTGGCAATTTATATTTTCTTTATGAAATTTTAAAGTAAGGATTCAGCAGGTTCATTGCTGTTATCCCAGCAATTCTCAGTTTGAGTACAAAATCTTGGGGCTTCCTGGACGGATAAATATTCCGGTTGGTTCCCCTGGAACACTTAGCTGTTTTTTATATGCATTAAGGATTGGAGGCATGAGGAGCTTTTTTTCAAAAAAGCGACGAAAACATTCTTTTCGCGATTTACGCGAAAAGAATGGTCGGAGCCGCGAGGCGGAGTGCCGCAAAGCCTGACCCCCTTATCCAATATCGCCTTCTGCTTTTTTTCGGATAAGGGGGGAATGCCCTTAAAAAAAGAATAGAAATGATAGGATGTCTATTCTTCCTTTCAGAACAATCCAAAAAGGGTGTTGAAGAATAATGATTTTCCGATTAAGCTTGGCCATTAGCTTATGGAAAAGCAGGATAAAAGCATGCTTAAAAATCGACCTATTGTTTTTTTTGATTCTGGGGTAGGGGGCTTACCCTATTTGAGACTGGCACAGGAGCGCTTGCCCTCGGAATCCTTTATTTATGTCTGTGACAGTAAAAATTTCCCCTATGGCACTAAGAGTGCTGAGGAGCTCTGTTCTCTGATTCTTATGACCAATCAGCGGATAGTTGATTGTTTTAATCCAAAAGCTGTTGTTGTGGCTTGTAATACTGCCTCGGTTGTGGCTTTGGGGGCTTTAAGGGAAGCCTTTGATATTCCCTTTATCGGGGTCGTGCCTGCTGTTAAGCCAGCGGTAGAAAAGGCCGGGGGGAAGCGTATAGCCGTGATCGCCACACAGCAGACCACTGAAAACGATTACCTGCGAGCATTGATTCACGATTTTGCTCCTGAAAATCATGTTTTGACCATTGGTGCCAATTTCCTGGTGGACCTTGTGGAAAACCATTTGTTTTCATCCACTTCTGAGGAAAGGATAAAAAAGATGCAGCTTGTTATTGACCAGCTTAGGGCAGAGGAGATCGACACCATCGTTCTGGCTTGTACCCATTTTATTCTTCTTGAGTCTGATTTCAGACAGGCTCTTGGGCCTTTGGTCAAAATAATCGATTCCAGGGATGGTGTGGTTCGTCAGTTGATTCGCGTTTTAGAGAATCATTCCTTACTTGTGCTGAATAAAGATCCTGTGAAAGAGATGTGGCTTACTCTGGTTAAGGAGTCACATAAATACAAGCTCTTTGCTGAAAAATTCGACCTGGATTATCGCGGAGGTTTTTAATAATGCGTGGTTTAGTGCTTTATGGTATCAATAATATCTACACTGTTCTGATCAATGATAAAGAATATCAATGCCGAATAAAGGGTAAGGTTCTGCAGACCGAGATGGAATACTATAACCCTATCGCAGTTGGGGATTGGGTGGAAGTGGTTGAGGATTCGACTGTTGGGAATCAGGGTTGGATTATTGACAGGGAAGAACGATCCAGCATTTATTCCCGCTGGAATCGGAAGAAAAATTTACCGCAAATTATAGCGGCCAATGTTGATTTGTTGGTTTGTGTTAGTTCTCTTGATCACCCTCCTTTCAGACCGCGATTTCTCGATCGTTTGCTTATTGCAGGTCGTCTTGGTAATCTTGAAACCTTGATCCTTATCAATAAATCTGATTTAAAAGCTGATCCGCTTTACGAAACCCGCATTGATAATTATCGCGAGCTGGGTTACAAAATTATTCTGTGTTCAGCCAAAACCGGCCAGGGAATGGTTGAGCTCAAAGAAGCGATCAAAGGAAAAATCGCTGTTTTCGGGGGCCAATCGGGTGTGGGGAAATCCAGCATCCTAAACGAGATTGAACCAGGGCTCGGGCTTCAGGTTGGTAAAATATCACAGAAGTACAAGAGGGGCACCCATACGACTATATTCGCGGCAATGCTGCGCCTTGCAAATCATGACAAAATAATCGATACTCCAGGTATAAGAGAAATTTATATATACGGTATTAAGCCCGGTGATTTGCGCTTTTATTTTCCAGAGATGACCGAGGTAAACCATAAATGTGCCTATCAATCTTGTGTTCATATTAATGAACCTGATTGTTTCATAAAAGAGCTGGTTGAAAAAGGCAAAATTCACAGTGATCGTTATGAAAGTTATTTACGGATTTATGAAAGCTTGATTGAACTTGAAAAGGAAGGACATGGATAAACACACCCTCGATATTCTTGAGTTTCCAAAAATACAGGAGGAACTTTGCGAGTATGCTTTAAGTGAATCTGGCAAGGAATTAATTTTTCAGCAGACAATATCCAGCGAAACCGAGGTGGTCAGAGAAAACCTGAAAATTACCAGCAGCTTTCGTCACTTGCTGGAACGGTCGGGTAATCTTCCGGCTCTTGATTTTCCTGATATCACTCATTATTTCAAAGTGTTAAAAATACAGGGAGCCTCTCTGGAGACCCATGATCTGGCCATGATTTCCATTTTTACTAAATCTGCTTTAGGTTTTAAGAATTTCATTCTTCAATGGATTGTTGAGGACTGTAGTTTAAAAAACAAGGCCAATAGTATTATTAACCTGAAAGATCTGTCTACCAAAATAGATAAAATTATAGATTCCCAAGGGGAGATTCTTTTTGATAAAATTCCTGCCCTTCGTGAGATCAAGTCCCGTATCATCAATCTTCAAAAAAATGTCGGCCGTTTGGTGCAGTCTTACATGAATAATCCTGATTACAAAAACATGTTTCAAAGTGATATTGCCTCTCATAAGGAAGGGCGAACGGTTTTGCCGATAAAAGCCAATTTCAAGGGTAAGATCAAAGGGGTTATTCATGAGTCATCTTCTTCTGGGGCGACCCTTTTTTTGGAGCCCATGGAGGTTGTGGAAAAAAACAATTCCATCATTAAGGCTCAGGATGAATATAATCGTGAGGTTCTTCGATTGGTAAGAGAGCTGACTCAAGAGGTCCGTGTGGAATTGGAAAATCTGATAGAATTAAACAGGGTGATTGCTGATATTGATTCCTTTTATGCCCGGGCTCGATATTCCTGTTTGCATAAATGTTTTCCTGTTACTATGTCGCAAGGTGAGGTCCTGTTAAAAGAGGCCAGGCATCCTTTACTCAAGGGTAAAGTGGTTCCAATAGACCTGGGGATTGAAAAAACAACTCGCGTTCTTATTATTACAGGGCCTAACACAGGCGGGAAAACAGTCACGCTTAAAACCCTGGGGCTTCTTTCTGCCATGAATCAATTTGCCATGGAACTTCCTGTTCAGGAAGGTTGCTGTCTGCCGGTTTTTGACAACATCTTTGCCGATATTGGTGATGAACAATCATTGGAACAGAATCTGTCCACTTATTCGGCTCATATGGTTAACCTTGCGCGGATTATAAAGAGTTCCACGGCCAGGTCGCTTATTCTGCTCGATGAACTTGGCGCGGGTACTGATCCGGAAGAAGGCGTAGCTGTGGCCATGGCCTTACTGGACCATTTTATAGAAAAAAACTGTTTGGTTCTTTCTACAACTCATCATGGAATTTTGAAAAATTACGGTTATACGCGAGAGAACGCGGAAAATGCATCCATGGATTTTGACACCAATACTCTTTCACCAAAATATCGTTTGCTTATGGGGGTTCCGGGAGAAAGCTATGCTCTGACCATCGCGCAACGTCATGGTCTTCCAGAAGAAATTGTCAATAAGGCCGGTGAATATCTTGAAGATGAACGAACTGATATTTCTGAACTATTGAACAAGCTTTCCCAAAAGCAGAAGGAACTCCTTGAAGCTGAGAAAGAGCAAAAAACAATTCTCAGCGAATTGTCTGAAAAACAGCGAAGAGCTGATCTCAAGGAACTCCGGCTTCGTCAGCAGGAAAATGAATTGCGTATCCATGGATTGCAGGATTTGAAACATTTTCTTTCTAACGGGCGTAAGGAATTATCCAATCTGATTCAGGAAATAAAGGAAAAGGGCTATTCCCAGGAACAGAGTCAAAAAATGGGAGATCTCTTTAGAAGCATAGAAGAGCGGGTGGAGGTTGAAGAAACTCATGTTAAAGAGGATATTGATAAAATGCAGGAGGATGTTCCCCATGAGTTTTGTGTCGGAATGGAAGTGCTTGTTAAAAAATCCGGGCAGCCGGGTGAAATTATTCGAAAGGGAAAGGGGAAATCCTGGATTGTCAAGACCAATCATTTTAAGGTGAATTTATTGCCTCAGGATATAGAACCTGCTTATGAGAAATCAAAAACAAAAAAAATAGATTTTGTCGGAGAGACCATCCAGCATCAGCGGCCTGCTTATGAAATTGATGTACGAGGTTTGTATTTAAACGAGGCGTTGCAAGTTTTGGAGCGTCAGATAGACAGGGCCATACTTTCCAGTTTAAACGAATTTGCCGTTATTCATGGAAAGGGCGATGGAATTCTTCAACAAGGTGTTCACGATTATCTTAGAAAAAATCCTTATGTAAGCGATTATCAGTTTTCATTGCCTGAGCAAGGCGGTTTTGGCCGTACCTTGATCAAGCTGAATTTTAATCCTTAGAAGGAGTTTTTATGAGGAAACTTAAATTATCATTCATCCTGTCAATCGTTATTTTGATTGTCATCATTTATGTGGCATTTATTGCATTAGATGTCATGTCTCTGATAGACAAAATCAATGGCAAGGCTGTTCAATCGAAGCAGCTTCATACCATTTCTGAAATCATCAAATTTTTTATCACCAGCTTCTGTGTTTTATTGGTTCTTGGTTCAGTGGGTGATAATCTCAGCAAAATGGATTTTCTGCTCATGAAAATCGCTTTTGGATTCACCTTTTTGGCGGATTTTTATTTGGTGGTGCTGCAGTTTATGCCTGGGGGAAATGACACACCAGACATGTTTTTTACTATTGGCGCTGGATTTTTTATTTTTGCTCAGGTCATATTTATTTTTCGTCACACTCAAATGCTCAAAAATTACAGTAACAGGTTCAGAAAAATTTTTTATATTGTCATAATTGCCGGAATATTTATTTACCATGGCTCTTTGGCCCTTTATTATTTGGGCATAAAGATTCAGACTGTTATTGCGCCTGCTATTTACGCTCTGTACCTGTTTACCTCGGTCGGCTTTGCCTGGCATACCCGTAAAAGCAATTTTTTTCCTGAAAAAAACCAGGCCCTCATTATTGTGGGTATGACTCTGTTTTTGTGCTGTGATCTCAGTATTGCTGTTGCCAAGCTTTTCAGTTTTTGGGGAATCATGATTTGGGTTTTTTATGCTCCGGCTATTACCCTATTGGCTATCAGCACCTACGACTGGCATAAAACCAAGGTCCAGGTACCAAAAGCGGCTTAGGAATTTTCTTGTGAGCCTGGAAGAAGTGAGTCATCTTCCAGGCTTCATGAGACAGCCTCGGTCTTTGTGGAACCAGGCGTTTTGACAAGAAGAATAAAATAGACGACAGACAACAAAATAATTCCCGCGTTTATGATCATCATAAGTTGTGAATCAAAAATTTCTATAATAAACGCCGTAAATTTTGTGCCTAAAGCAATGGCGATACTGACACCCAGAACATTGAAAAGATTCATGTAGGTATTTTTCATTTCTCGCGGGGCGAGTTCATCAAGGTAATTGATCATGCCTACAAATTGAAGCCCATAACCGATTCCATGAACACTCATGGCTAAAATCATCAGCAGGGGATTTTTTAAGGGAGCCACAAAAACCAGCAATAATAATTTTAATGCAAGCATTGAAGTCCCGATAATAATCATTTTTCTGTTGCCCAGATGGTTTATTATTTTGCGAGAATAAAGCATAACCGGTACTTCGCTTATGGAGGAAATACCAAAGGCCAGTCCAATGAAAAGAAAACTGACATTAACATCATCCATAAAATAGGAAGTGAAGTTAAAAGCAGGCATATGGCCAAAAGACTGAATAAAGACAAAAATAATGAACAAAAGAAAGAATTTGTCCTGAACAAGGTATTTCCAGGGCAGTTTTCGTTTGTTGAGTTTGCCTTTAATGCCGGAAGCAGCGACCATAGCTAAAATAAAGTAACCAAAGGCAAAAAGCAGCGGAGGAATATTGATGATTCCAGTAATTTCAAGAATGAAACCCACAAGTGAAGTAATAAAAATCCAGCCCAGAGTTCCTACGACCCTGAACTCGCCATAGCGTTTGGGGTCGTCGCCTGTGTCATGTAAATATTCAAGGGCCGTTGAGTTGATAATCGGAACAATAGGTGATTGGAATAAACCGATAAATAAAATACCAATGGCGATAACCAAATACCGGTAATCATCGATCATTGGAAAAATGTTTGTAAAACCAGGCAGACTGATCAATAGCCCGCCAATCGATACTGCCAGGGCGCAAAGAAAGAGCACCCGATGTTCCATGCGATAGCGGTCGGAAATGGTACCAGCCAGAGGATTGGCAAGAAGGGCCAGCAGAGGTTGAATCATCAGAATTGTGCCAATGAAATTAATGGCTGGTGAACCATCGGGAGCAATCAGAATTTTTTTATAATAAAGGGATATAAAAGGAGCCGCGGCCCCCATCCCCATGAAGGTGAACCAATATAATAAATATAAGCGTTTTTTCGTGTTAATCAATTTCTGTGCCATCGAAAAAACCTAGTTTAAATGCCTGCAAATGTCAATCTGCTTTGTGTAAATTCCGGATTTTTCTATACGGATTTTTAACCATTACAAAACGTTGAAAAAACCGGAAAAGCCCAATGATAATAAAAACAATTCCATAACCTTTGCCTCTTTATCATTCTATTAGAACTATACCCCTGGAATTTTTATTTTAAACCATCATGAAACTTAGCCAAGAAGTCACTTGATAAGCCTTCATATCTTCTCTATATTAGATACATGAATAGTACAACACCAATTATTGCACCCTCTTTGCTGGCCTCTGATTTCAGTAATATGGGGGATTCTATCAGAAAGATTCAAGAAGCCAAAGCGGATTGGGTTCATTTTGATATCATGGATGGAAATTTTGTGCCTCCCATTACCTTTGGACACAAAATGGTTAAAGACCTTCGACCGTTGTCAAAACAATTTTACGATGTTCATTTAATGGTGAATCAACCAGAAAAGCATATTGATGATTTTATCGATGCCGGGGCTGATAATATCACGATTCATTATGAATCCACAACCCATGTACATCGCCTCATCACCTCAATTAAAAAAAGCGGAAAAAATGCCGGGATCACTTTAGTACCTTCCACACCGGCCTCCCAGTTAAAGGAGCTTCTGCCCTTTGTGGATTTGGTTTTGGTGATGAGTGTAAATCCGGGTTATGGCGGGCAGGTTCTGATTGAAAACACTCTGGAAAAAGTGAGTTATTTTAAGGAAATTCGTGAAAAAATGGGCTATAATTATAAAATCGAGATTGATGGGGGAATAAACAAAAATACCTTTGACGCGGCCAGAAAAGCGGGTGTGGATGTTTTTGTTATGGGAAGTGCTTTTTTTGATGAAAAAAATCCTGATGATTTGGTAAAATGGTGTAAAAATCGTTGAATCATTTTCATCTTTAATCCTGTTTTGCCGAAAATATGATCAGGAGAAACCGTAGAATATGAAGAAATACCTAATTCTTTTGTTGATTGCACTGACAAGCTTTAATTTGTTGTCACAGGAATCAGAAGATTTACTGGCCCAAGGCATTGATCTGTTTAAAAGAGGTCTCTACAACGAAGCCATTGTCAGCTTCCGCGGCATTATTGTGGACCCGAACCTAACCAGTATGAGAGGTGATGCCCATTTCTGGATTGCCAAATCCAATATGGCCGCGGAGCAGCTGAATGAGGCTGAAACAAACCTGGAATATTTTTTGCAGAATTTCAAGAACAACAGCAATTATTCCGAAGGGCTTTATCAGAAAGGTCGCTTGCTTTTTCTTCAGCAGGAATATGAAAATTCCATTCAGGTTCTCCAAAGCTTTATCAATCAATATTCCAATTCGGTATTTATATCCAATGCCTATTTCTGGATTGGCGAAGGCCTCTATGTCTTGGGCAATTTTTCTGAGGCTCAGGCTATTTTTAGAAAAATAATTGAAGAATATCCCAATAGTTTTAAATATGAATCAGCAAAATATCGTCTGTCATTGATTGAGTTTAAAAAACGTGAAAATGAACTCTTGAAACTCCTTAAATGGAGCCATCTTGAATCTCTGGAAACATTAGAAGATTTCAAAACAAGGGAAAGCACCTATGAACAGGCCCTGTCATTGCTTCAGAAAAAGCTGGCCATTGCCGGACAAAGCACGAGCCCCTCTTTATCGGCTGATACGACACAATACCAAACAACCATCAACCAGCAAGAAAGCCAAATAGAAAGCTTAAAAAAGCAAATTACGGCATTGGAATCCCAGATTGCCGCATTGAACCAGAAACAGGATTCTGCGGATGATAGTAACACAGTAATGACTGATGCAGCGATTCAGGCGATGAAATATCAATCGGAATTGCTCAAAACAAAAGAGGAAGCCTTGAAAATTCAGGCGGAATTGCTCGATCTTTTGTTGGTGAATTTAGGAGAATAACATGAAACAACAGATATTATGTGTGATATTATTCTTGATTATGGTAACATCATTAACCGCGCTTGAAGTAAGTGATGGCCAAATGAAATTGGTGCTTTACAATAATATCGGCCGCTTTTCTGTTTATTACCTTTCGGATGCGGAAAAGCAAAGCTACACCTCCTTTTTTCTCGATTCCGATGTCCGAACTTCGCTGTTAACCATTGTGGCAGATAGTAAGGTCTACCGAATGGGTGAATCAGTTGCCTTTAAGGAGGCCATTGAAAAAACAAGCAATGGTGCCAAAATTGTATGGATTTCCAATTCTCTCGAGATTGTGGAGGATTTCAGTTTTATTTCTTCCAATTCCTCTGCTATCACCGATGGAGTTCATGTTACCTTAAGCATTACCAATAAAAGTGATTCGGACATGAAGATTGGCGCTCGCTATCTTTTTGATACAGTCCTGGGTGAATCAAGTTATGTGCATTTTAAAACACCCTTTCAGGACAGCATGACTAATGAAACCTTTTTTACCAAAAGTGATATGATTGATTACTGGGTTTCACCTTCTTCAAATGACCCTGAAAATGTTGCTTTGCAAGTAGTTACCAAAGGTTCTGGAATAACAACACCGGATAAAGTCATCTTTGCCAACTGGAAAAGGCTTAATGAAACAGCCTGGAATTATACCGAATCAAGCAGTCGGAATTTCACTCAAATGCCCTATTCGGTTAATGATTCTGCTGTTTGTCATTATTATGACCCTGTTGTTGTGAAAAGTGGTTCCGCCTTAAATATTTCTTTTGTCATCGCTAATTATTCCAGTTCAGGTTTTTCTATTTCCAGCTCAGGCTCTACTGATTCGGCAATAAAGGACATTTTAGCAAAAGCCGATGCTGGCAAGCTTGAAAACACAAAATTATCCAGCGGTTCGACAACCATGATATTGAATTTGAAAAGCGATATTACCACCATTTCAAATTTGATTATTGAATTAAATAAAAAATTGGCAGATACTGAAAATGTAACTGAAGCTGATATAGAATCCTTGAAAAAAATCATTACGGAATTAGAAGATAAATTAAAAAAGTATAAAGGAAAGTAACACTCATGGCTGCCGATACGTTACTTCGGGCCAGGCAGTTTTTCCAGAATGGCAAATATAAAGAAACCATCAGGATACTGGAATCCGAAATATTCAACTTTCGCGATAATTTTAATTTTTATTTTTTATTAGGCAGCTCATGTCTTTATTCAGGAGATATATCCGGTGCCTCGACCTATCTGGACCGGGCACACCAAATTGATCCGGATCATATTAATACACGAATCGGCCAGGCGGCCATTTTTATTTATAAACAGGAAATGGAACAAGCCTTAAAAATTTACCTGGATATTCTGGAAATGGAACCCCAGAACAAAAGGGCCCTTACCGCCATTAAGCTCATTAAAAAATATACCGGTAATGAAGATTATGTGAAATATTTTAATGCTAAACAGATTTCACGACTTTTACCAGCCCAGAAAAAGTCATTTCCCTGGGGAATCCTCCTTACCGCATCATCCCTCGTTATTCTGGGTTTGATTATTGTGTTTACCTATAATTTCCCCAAAAATGTTCAGAGGCTTGAGAAAGATCGTTTTCTTTTACCAAATGAAAGGCCCGAGTTAATTCAATTGGAGGGCGATTTTGCCTTCCAATTAACTGAAAAAGAAGTTAAAGACAGCTTTAATTTGGCTAAATTGTATTTTAATGAATATAAAGATAATTTGGCCCGTATTGAAATTAACCGATTACTTAATTCTAACGCAACCAATGATGTTAAAAACATCGCCAGAATGCTTTTAGATCAACTTGAAGCCCCCAGTTTTTCCAATTATACCGATAATATTTCTGTCCTTGATTTTAAAAACTACCCACTTTTATATGATGGTTGTTATGTGATATGGAAGGGCAGGATCGGTGAAATCAAACTTGGAGAACAAAACATTCATTTCGATTTGTGGGTAGGCGACGGCAATCAGTTCCAAGGTGTCGTCAAAGTGGTCCTTAATTTTGGCGAAAAACTGAAAAACGGTGACTGGCTGGAAGTGCTGGGCCAGGCACGCATGGATACTGAAAACAACATCATTAACCTGGCCGGCCAGCAAATCCATATTCTGCCAATGGAAAAATAATCAAAATTATTCTGTCATAATTTTATATTGGGCGTTGCCTGCTTCCATTTCATTCCAACAGGCCGGGCTTTGCGCCACTTCGCCTTCGCTTCGAAGGTTTTAATGCGGAAATAATCCGCATTAAAACGCTTTGGTTCACCATTTTTGAAAAAATGGTGAACCATGGCTCCAATCCCTAACGCGATGATCCTCACAATACTTTTGAACTGAACAAATTAGCATTATTTCAATTCAGATAGTTACGCTTCGAGCCGATAATCTGAATACTATGAAAAAGCTTATTTTTATCATAATTACTATCCTGGTTTCAGCCAACTTGTTGGCTGATGATACTATGAAACCACAAATCGATGGAAATTACAGTGACTGGCAGTCTATTCCAGCCTTGGCCATATTTTCTGAGTACTATAACCCAGTATATTTTATGTATCAGGATGAAGCAGGGGAGGAAAGCCGAAATATAAATAAGGCCAATTACTGGAACCAGTCTGGCACACTTTTAAAGGAAATACGCGGCGCTAAAAGCAGCGATAAAATCCAAATCAAACTGGAGAGCCAGAATTCCTATACCCAAGGAACATTATTTTATTTATATCTTTTTAAAGAGCGTAAAGCAGGAACAGCCTGTGAATTTACCATCGAAATCAATCCCTATGATAAGGATAGTCAAGTTTATCTTTGGCAGAAATTCGCTGATAAACCCCGCGTCATCGGCAAATTCATGGCAAGTGCCCGCGCGATTGAGCTTGCCATTGACCTATCCGAATGGCCAAAGGATTTATTGCCCCTGAATGATATTTCCTTTGATTTGACATCCTGTTTTTACAGTGAACTTAATAAGAATTATGAGGAATTCTTTTTCTTTACTTATTATTTTGCGGATTTTTATCAGTTCTAATTTTATGAGTTCGATTGAGTTTCATTTTTTACTTCAAAGCTTATAACATTTAAGATAAATGTGATTTCAGAAAAAAATCAGGTTTTTTGCTGATTATATTAGTATTAAACATGAATGAGCTGTCTTTTCTCTCTTTTTAAAAGCACCATCAAAATTCAAAATAATCAAAAAATGTTCAGATTATTCAGACCATTTTTTTTATTTCCTGATAAACCCTGAGACGCATCGCCTCAAACTCGGACTCAAATTCTTCATCAGCCATATTGTGCTTGGAACTAAACATTAAAACGGATGTTTAAAATATCCCCGTCTTTCACAATATAGCTTTTGCCTTCAAGCCGCAGTTTGTTATTTTTTTTCACCTCAGCCATGGAACCTAATTCAAGCATGGCAGCTGATTCAATCACCTCAGCGCGGATAAAGCCTTTTTCCAGGTCACTATGAATTTTCCCGGCTGCCTGGGGTGCCGACGACCCCTTTGTGACACTCCAGGCGCGCACTTCATCTTCACCTACGGTCATAAAACTGATCAGGTTCAGATTCTCGTAAACACGCTGTAAATATCGGTTTTTTGCCGGTTCTGCCAAACCCAGGTCCTTTAAGAATTCCACCTGGTCTTCCGCGGAAAGCTGAGCTATTTCCATTTCACTGTCACCTCTAATGGCAAAAAAGGTGACACCTAGTTCCTTGAGCCGGGCTTCAAGAGAATCAATGGCCGTGTTTTCTTCTCCTGTATTGGCGATAACAATAAGGGGTTTCAAGGTAAGAAAACCAAAATTGGAAATGATTTTTGCCTCATCAGGATGAAGCAAATCCTGTGCAGGTAATTTGTCTTCTTCCAGTATATCCCTGATTTTTTCAAGAATCTTATACTCGTTATTGTCTTTTTTGGATTCCTTGACAAGGCGGGCCATACGGTTTTCACAAATGGCATAATCAGAGAAAATCATGGATTCCATAACCTTGATAAAATCCTTGAGAGGATCTACTTTGTCAAGAGGATGAAGAACACTCTCGTCTTTAAAAGCGCGAATGACAATGGTTAAAACATCGGAATTCCGCATCTCAGCCATGGACGAAGGCGCGATACCGCCCTGTTCTGTAAATTCCACAGCAATATCCTTAACCAGAACCGTGGCATAAATTGTTCTTTTGGGTTTGAATATTTTGGTGAGTTCATCAATACGCTTGTCAGGAACGGCAATTTCAGCCAGATTGGTTTCCTTTTTTCCGCCGGCGTAATCAGAGGTTTGAGCGCTCTGCCCTGTAAGTGAATTAAAAATCGTGGTTTTACCTGAAAGGGGTAAACCAATAATACCTGATTCCATTAAATGAACTCCTCATCTGTCTGTTTCTTAGCTACTGGTTTACACTAATATGGAGTTTTTTTCAAGCCCGGCAAGCGCTGCTTTCTGTAAAAAATCCAGGCTTTTTAGAACATGGTCACAAAAGTGACTTGATTCGGGAAGAACATTGACTTATTCTTAATAAAGTGAGCCTGTGAAAACACGATTTGGATATTTTGCCTGCAAAACATGCTTATCTGTGTTGATTGCCACCAGGCTTTACTAAAGATAAACTTCGAAAACGGTCTATTCCGTTTTTCAATCACAGCCATATTAGTAGAGAACAGCAAATGGAGTATTCAGAACAATCAAGGAGGGATAATGCAAAGACACTATTCCGGAAACAATTTTTTTGATTATTTATTCATTTTCGCTCTTATTATAATGATGCCATCTTTTGTTTTTAGTCAGAGCGGGTCTGATGTTCGCCTGGCTATTCTGGATTTCAATGTTCAGAGCGCTAATCCTAATTATCAGTATCTTGGAAAGGGTTTTGCCGAGTTTCTTTCTGTTGAACTTGACGCTCTCAAAGGCATTAAAATCATCGATAGATCCAAACGAAATGAAATCCTCAATGAGCAGGAATTTATGCTCTCCGGGGCTGCTGACGAAAGCTCTATGATAAAAGTAGGGCAGCTTTTGGTTGCACGATATTTAATCAGCGGAGACATTTTCGATATCTTTGGTGAACTGGTCATTACAACACAGGTTGTTGATATTGAATCGGGTGAAATCATTGCCAGCAGCAAGGTCGAAGGAGAGCCATCAAGCTACAAGTCGATGATATCAAAGCTTGTCAGCGAAATATACTCCAAAATTAAACCTCCGGCAGTAGTGGCTTCCGTGCTGGTGACAGTTCCTGAAACCCAAAAAGTCCTGAGCGATGAACAAGCTAACAAGGTCCTTACGGGGTTTTCAAATGCCGTGGACGCGGTGGATAATAATGATGTGGAAACCGCGAAGAGACAGCTAGAAGAAGTAAGCAAAATTGATAAGGATAATAAAGCTGTTCAGTTTTATCTGAACAAGCTGATGAACATTAGCCCGAAATTCAATGTTGAGCTGATTTTTTACGCTCCTGGAATGAATCCTGGCCTCCTTGGTTTTTTAAATAACGATAGATTGCATTTTTCCACCAGTACCAATTCCATTTCACCCTACACAGCAACATATCCTGATTCAGAAGTGGGGCATACCGATTTTATGTGGGAATTTCAGGAAGGTACATGGTACGGATACAACCAAAACAAGCTTGAACTGGGATACGCCTTTCCAGCAGGTAAAAACCTTGGAATAGCCTTTGAGATTTTTGGCGGAATGGTTGACAGCATTGTTCGTGACCAGAATTACGAAATAGAAACCTGGTCCCTTCCAACTGAACATGTTTACATCCGGTCAGGAATGTCGGCCATTGGCGGACGGCTTGGATTCGGAGCGGCTCTTAACGAAAGTTTCGGCATTGGCGCTTCAGCTTATGTTTTTAATTCCAATATGAACCTGGGTGGCAGTGATGGTGAGGGCGACCCTGATTCCAACACCATTAGCGGGTCGGCCAGCCTTGGAATCTACACTAAACCCCAAAACTCTTCCTGGTTCCTTGAAGCGGTTTTATCCGTTCCCTTTCTTCAGGAAGTCTATATTGATTACCGAATAAGAAATTATGTGGCCTATAAAACCGCACCCTATCCCATTGTTCTTGACACCACATTTATAACAAGCTTGATACAGAACAGACTCTATCTGTCTACAAAGGAAGTCCTGGAATCTTATTTGAGCTATACGGAAGATGACGACCGCTTTGGCCTCGCTTCACGGACCATTGCCGCCGGTGAATTCTGGTTCAATTCCTGGCTCTCCCTTCGTCTGGGCGGAGAATTTGATTATATCTATCTGATGGATACAAGCAAAACCGGCTGGGGCCTTTTGGGCGGCATATCCCTTAAGTTCGGTGACATCACAGTAGACGCCAATGTTACCTGGATGGAGAGGGCTTTACGTTTTTACCCTGGTTACACTGTCCCTGATTTGACTCTGCTGACAACCCTTTCCTACAATGGCCTGTTTATAGGAGGCAAAAAATGAAAAAAGCCATCATGATGATATCACTATACATTTTATTAATCCTCTTCATCGGTTCATGCGAACCAAAGGACTGGGAATATATTCTGGCTGCTCCGGGCCCTGTCATAAACTTCAGCCTTACCCATACAGGAGGAGAATCGACGATTAACATTAATTTTACCTATCCCTCATCCTCGGTCAATCAATACCAGAATGATGGGGATTACCTGGTTGCCTGGCTTTATTACAAGCCTGTAAACAGTGGCACTGAGAAATTCATCACGCACTTTTCCTGTGAACTCGATGTACCGGTTGGCGATAATCTTGACTTAGGCACTTCTTCTCTTACAACAGGCGAGGAATATGCCTTTATTATCTACACTATAGACAGTGAATATCAGCGATCAGAACCGGCGATTCAAACAACCATCTGGTAAAAAGCAGCCAGCAAGGGCCAAAAAACCCTGAAAAGATGCCTTAAGCCTTTAACCCACTCAGGCCGATAATCTAGGAGTATGAAAATCTCTGAATTTCTTCTGGCAGTTTTACTGGGCTATTTGGTAAGTTCCATGTTTGTGATTTTTCTGGGCGAGCATGGTATGGAGGCCTTTCGTGTTCTGCAAGAGCAAAAACAAATACTCACCAGCAACATCTCACACTTGAAAGAGACCCAGGTATCCTTGGTGGAAAAATTATCCCGCCTCAAAGAGGGAACAGAGCTTGTGAAAACCTTAAGCCGGGAATTGGGCTATTATGACAGCCTTCAGGATGAAGAGATTTTTGTCATTCAAGGCTATGAAGCTGATGCGAGAGCCTATAATCCTGGTAAAATTGTATTTTTCAAAAACAAGAACACCAAAAGTGATCTGTTTTTCAGAATTTTGGGGTTTTTAGTGGGCTTTATGGTCTATACAATCATTCTTGTGTGCATTAGAATAGCGGACAATGGTAATCAACAAAAACAACCCCGACTTGTTAGTCAAAACGATAGAATGCTTAACCGGGAACAATCTGGCCATCCTGCCATGTGACACCATTTATGGCATCTGCGGCAAAGCCCCGGACACAGCACAGGAGATCGCGCGCGTAAAGGGGCGCCATCCGGAAAAACCCTTTCTCATGCTTATTCACTCTATCGATCAAATCAAAGCCTTTAGTGATTTTATTATCCCGGAAAAAATCATGAAATTATGGCCTGGCGCGCTTACCCTTATTCTACCTGGTAAAGATGGCAACACTTACGCCTTTCGAAGGCCACAACATGATTTTCTCGGCCCCCTCTTAAAAGCCCTTGATTTTCCTCTTTTTTCAACAAGCGTGAACAAGGAAGGGGAGGCTCCCCTGAACAAAATCGATATGATTATTGCTCACTTTGAAGACCAGGTTGGCTTGGTTATAGAGGGTGGTGAAATCACCGATGCCAAGGCTTCCACAATACTCGACCTTTGCAGCCATCCCTATAAAATTGTCAGGCAGGGTGAACTTGTGATCTCCGAGGATATTCTAAAGGGATGATGAACCTCACCCGGATTAAGGATTTTTCACGATTCCTTAAAACTCTCAGTACCTTTTTTGACGAGCATGGTTATTTTGAGGTGCGGACCCCGGTTCTTAGTTCAGAGGTAATCCCGGAATCTGCCATTGAAGTCTTTGAAACAGCCTTCCGTCACCCCTATAACCTTGATCAAAAGCTCTTTCTTCTGCCATCGCCCGAACTCTATATGAAAACCCTCCTGGCACAAGGATCAGGTCCCATTTATCAGATCAGCCCCTGTTTTCGAAACGGTGAACAAAGCGGGCCTTATCATAACCCCGAGTTCACCATGCTGGAATGGTATACTCCCAAGGCTGATTATCTCGATTCCCTGAAACTCTGTGAAGAATTGCTGGATTTCTGTGCCAAGCAATTGGGTTTGGCTGAAGAACAGTGGAAACCGCCCTATCTGAGGCTTACCATGAACCAGGCTTTTAAGCAAATCCTGAATCTTGATTTGTCGCGGCTTCAGGATCTTGAGTCCCTAAAAAAAGCGGCTCTTGATTTGGAGCTAGAAATCTCCCAGGACGCGGGTTGGGAGGAAGTGTTCAATCAGATTTTTCTTAATTTTGTTGAACCAAAGCTGCCTCAGGAAAAACCCCTCTTTTTAACAGATTATCCAGACCAAATCCCCTGTCTGGCTAAACACCTTGTTCATCAGCCCTGTTATCAGCGCTGGGAGCTTTATGCCAGGGGTATTGAACTGGCCAATTGTTTTACTGAAGAAGATGATTATCACAAACTGAAAACGCTTTTTGATCAGGAACAAAGGTTGAAAAACAAAGCCCTGGTACCGACACTTTATCCTGAAAACTTTTTAAAAAACCTCAAAAAAGGCTTTCCTCCCTCTTCGGGCGTCGCAATGGGGCTTGAAAGGCTTTTCATGGTGTTGTATAATCTCAAAACTATCGAGGAAGTCTTAATCTTTCCTTACTCACCTGTTGGATAAAAATAGGTAAAAATCACAATAACGAGGAACAAAATGATCAAAGCAGGCAATATGGCAAAAGGCGGATACATCCTATTCAAGGGCGAACCTCACTTGATAGCTGAACGTGAATTCGTAAACCCTGGAAAAGGCTCTGCTTTTGTGCGTGTCAAATTAAAAAACCTTAAAAACGGATTGGTGGTTCAACAAACCATTAAATCACAGGAAAACGTGGACGACGTGGAAGTACTAACACGAAACCAGCAGTTTTTATATGAAGACGCCGAATCCTATGTGTTCATGGATAATGACGATTACGAGCAGTATCATGTTGCAAAAGAAGGCGCTGAAGATCTGAAATATTATCTTCGCGAAGGCGAGGTTTTTCAGGTTGAAATCTATGAAAATGCTCCGGTGAATGTTAAATTGCCTTTAAAAATGAGTTTTGAGGTAACAGAAGCTAACGAAGGCCTTAAAGGCGATACGGTTACTGGCGCGACCAAAGCAGTAACCCTTTCTACAGGCCTTGTGGTGAGAGTGCCCCTTTTCATCAAACAAGGCGACAAGGTCATTATTAATACTGAAACCAATGACTATGTTGAACGTGACAATAAATAAAAAAAATCGGAAAATATTTTCAGAAAAGCTATTGACAATTTTAGCCCTACTGTGATATTGTCTGAAACATCAAGGGCGATTAGCTCAGCTGGGAGAGCATCTGGTTTACACCCAGAGGGTCGGCGGTTCAATCCCGTCATCGCCCAAAGCTGTTCATTAGAACAGCTTTTTTTTTGCCTTAACACTTTTATTTTGACCCTATAACATAATACATAGGTCCTGGGCGTTCCCCCCGCCTTTTATTTCTAATACTTCATGGCACTATGAATTAAACAAAAAACCAGGAACAAGGCCTTGCGGGGGTCGGGCTTTCCGCCACTTCGCAATTGCTTCAAAGTTTTTTTTCGCGATAATCTCGCGAAAAAAAACTTTTCGTCGGTTTTTTGAAAAAAATCTCCTCATGGCTCCAATCCCTAACGCGGCACACACCAAGTTATTCGCTTTTCGCGCCCCTGAATTGAATTTGAAAAGCAATATCTCTTTAAAAATTAAGTGCAATTCGTAGAATTCGTACTCAAACTTTTGAATTGCTGGGATGACAGCGGTGTACCTGCTAAATAGTAACGAAAAAAGCTTTATCTATTTCTGGGAATTAAGATCCGCCCATTGTTCCAGGCGGGATGAGATACTGGCAAAAAATTGATAACCAAGGGGATAGGACCCGGAAGCGCCTTGCCTGGCTAAAATTCCAAAATAGCGGTGTTCAAAATCAATAAAGGGATAAGCGCCAAAAGCGCCTGGGCTGGAGACCCTCCCGGTTTTGTCGCATAAAAATTCCGCAGGCGACTCGTGGCATTCTATCCAGCAGCCAAAACCATAATGCCAGTCTTCTTTAAGATAATTTCGCGCGGGTGAACCATTTGTATTGCTTATCACTGCTGTCCCGAATTGGTCCTGCATCATTAGGGTAAAGTAAGGATCCTTTATGATTTGCTTGTTGTACAGGGCTTCGAGGAAATCCATGTATTCCCGGGCATTCCAGTGCATTCCTCCTGCCAAAAGGGGAGTCTGTGTATTGGGTTCATCAAATTGAAAATGGGGAAATAATCCAGTCTGGTTTTTAAACCATGAAAACACATCAGACCATTTGGTAACCGATTCATCCAGGGCCATGTCCAAGGCTTTGATGGCCATTAAGCCGGCAACCTGCATATGAGCTGACGCGTAATAGAATTCTGTGCCGGGGTTGGGCGGGTTAGTGTTAGTATTGTCCAGAATGATGACAGCAACCTGATCTTCTATGCTAGGGTTGATGTCTTTTATGTTAGTGAAGGTGTCAAGGGTCAGACCAGATGTAAAGCTTAATAAATGCCTGAGTTTGATGAGCGAAAGAGTGCCAGTTGAGGGCCAAAAGTTAATATAATCATGGGCGAAATCATCAAGATCGATGTATTCTTTTTCAGCCATCAGCAATATGACCGCTGATACAACCCATTTTGAAGTAGAGGCTGATGAATAAACGCTGGTTTCACTGGAGTCACCAGTGCTGTGGCTGAAAGACCTGCCATTATCAGCTTTAATCAACAGTGTGTAATCAGTGTCGCTTTCAAGAGCATTTAATTCTTCGTGTATTAGGAGCTCGAGTTTTTCAATGGCTTCCGTGTTGGGATCACCTGTATTTGATTCAGGCTTTTCCTCTCGCCCTAATTGACAATTAAAAAAAACAAATATACAGAATAAAAATAAAACTGGAACGTTCTTCATCTGGTCTATTCCTTTTTATTTGGCTTGGTTTATAATAGAGTGAGATTTTTTTAAATGTTTCAAAACATTTAAAAATTTAACATTGTGCCAATTGATTTTGTTTCAATATATTCATTTCTTTAAAAAAAATGATGAATCACATTTCCTGCATTAAAATAGTTATTTCTTATCACAGCGAGAAAATGAATATACCTATACAATGATACATTAGCAAAAAAGCCGCTTATTTTCACTATGCACAATGGTATATTTTTCAATGATAAAGATGTGCTTATAAAAAACAGCGGCATTTATTCTTGCCGCTGTTTGATATAAATACAAGCCAATACTATTTTCCGGTTTAAGCTGAAGACGGAAGAAGCAAGGAAAATGAATGTTTATTTGCTTTTCAGTTCACTCACCAGAGCCTGTAAAGTGGCTTTGGCATCTCCGAAAAGCATACGGGTGTTGTCCATATAAAACAAAGGGTTATCAATACCGGCAAAACCTGTATTCATCGAGCGTTTTAGCACAATAACTGTTTTAGCCTTTTCAACATTAATAACAGGCATACCATAAAGGGGCGAATCCTTGTCTGTACGAGCCGCTGGATTAACCACATCATTCGCACCAATAACAACAGCCACATCAACCTGGTCGATCCTGGGGTTGATGTCGTCCATTTCGCGAAGTTTATCATAGGGCACCTTGGCTTCTGCCAAAAGAACATTCATGTGTCCCGGCATTCGGCCGGCAACAGGGTGAATGGCAAAATCCACTTCAGCACCATTTTCTTCTAATAGCTGGGCGATTTCCTGAACAATGTGCTGGGCTTGGGCAACAGCCATACCATATCCCGGGACGATGACAACCGAAGCAGCTGCTTCGAGTAGGTAGTAAGCATCTTCCACTGAAAGGGCTTTGACCTCGCCTTGTTGGTCTTTGTTTTTTCGTTTACCTGTGCTGGCAGCCCCAAAACCGCTGAAAAGCACATTTGTTAATGAACGGTTCATGGCCTTACACATGATATTGGTCAAAATAATGCCGCTGGAACCTACCAAAGCGCCGGATACGATGAGCACATTATTGCTGATTACAAAACCCGCGGCACAGGCAGCCATCCCGGAGTATGAGTTCAATAATGAAATGACAACCGGCATATCTCCACCGCCGATGGGAATAACACTGAGTATCCCCAGAATACCTGAAAGCACCATGATGATAATGAAAATACTATAGGGTGATAATATTCCATTTTGATAATTTAAAAGAACACCTTGTAAGGGCCCCAGGTAAAGAATTGCAGTTAACAAAGCCAGGAGTATCAAAAAGTTCACAATATTTTGACCTGGAAAAAGCACAGGCCGGGTTGTTAGCTTTCCCGACAATTTTCCCCAAGCTATCAGTGAACCTGTGAAGGTGACCCCGCCGATCAATAGGGTGAGTGAAATGATCACCATCTGGTTCCAGGGGCTTGTTGCCAATTCGCCGCTTGTATATAATTGATGAAAGGCCGACCAGCTTACCAACAGGCTTGCCATGCCTCCAAATCCATTGAACAGGGCGACCATTTCCGGCATAGCTGTCATGGCAACAAGGCGTGATGAAAGGGCTCCGATAAGGGAACCAATGGCCAGCCCTAATAGAATCCATTGCCAGTTCAGTATCTGACTGCCGAGCAGGGCGGTTATGACTGCCACTAACATCCCAATGGCAGAGATAAGGTTGCCTTTTCGGGCAGATTCGGATTTTTGCATCATTTTAAGACCAAACACAAAAAGCGCGGCTGATACAATATAAAAGAAATCTTGCAAATTTATATCCAGTATTCCATTCACCTTTTATTCCTTTTTCTCTTTTTTTGTAAACATCGCCAGCATGCGTTCTGTAACCATGTAGCCCCCCACAACATTAATGGTGGCAAAAACGACTGCCGCTGTTCCCAGAGCAATCTGAATGGTGCTGTCGCCGGTGCCCAGTGCTCCTGTTAAGCTTACCAGAGCGCCGACTATGGTTATGCCCGAAATAGCATTAGACCCGGACATGAGCGGTGTGTGCAGCTGGGAAGGCACCTTGGCAATAATTTCAAAACCCAGAAAGGTCGATAAGACCAATACGAATATTAATAACATCGCTTACCCCTTGTTATAAAAAGATTTTATCTGCTCATTAACCACCTGGCCTTTATGAGTAATAAGACAGCTGTTAACGATTTCATTACTGCTGATGAGTTTTAACTCCTTTGACTCCTTATCAAATAAGTCGGTGAAGAGGTGGGTGATATTGCTGGAATACATCTGACTGGCATGATAGGCTACTTTGCCTGGCAGATTGTCATGACCTATGATGATAACATCATTGATAATAACTTCCTCATCAGCTTTGGAACCTTCGACGTTACCGCCGGAAGATACAGCCAAATCGACGATAACCGAACCGCCCTTCATGGCTTTGATCATATCTTTGGTAATGATCAAAGGTGCTTTGCGCCCGAAAAGTTTGGCCGTGGTAATCACGATATCGGCGTTTTTACAATGTTCGGTCATTAGCTCACGCTGTCTGGCTAATTGGTCGTCAGTTAAAGCTGTGGCGTAACCGTTTTTAGTTTGACCGGTTTCGCCAAGGTCGATTTTGACAAAACGAGCGCCCAATGATTGAACCTGTTCTTCAACCACCGGCCTGGTATCAAAGGCTTCGACTCTCGCGCCCAGTCGGTTTGCCGTGGCAATGGCTTGTAATCCGGCAACACCTGCTCCTATGATAAATACCTTGCATGGGCGGATGGTTCCGGCAGGAGTCATCATCATGGGAAAAATTTTCTGACTGCGTTCAGCTGCCGCAATCACAGCTGCATAACCAGCCAGGCTGGCTTGTGAACTGAGAGCGTCCATTTTCTGGGCATAACTTGTACGCGGAATCATTTCCATGCTCATGAGACTAATCTGTAATTGGGCAGCTAATTCGATCAGAGGACGTTGATTATAGGGGTCGCAAAAACTCACGTGCAGAGTACCAGCTTTACACAATTTCAATTCATCCTCTGTAGATGAATTGATTCTGACAACAATATCTGCCTCCTTAAACAAATGATCGCGATGGCCTTCGATTATGGCGCCTGCTGCTATGTAATCCTGATCTGTAAAATAACAGGATTTTCCAAGGTCTTTTTCGATTTTTACTTGAAAGCCGAATTTCACCAATTTGGAAACCGATTCCGGAATAAGGGGGATTCGATTTTCAGCTTGTGGTTCTAAAGGAACAGAAATAATCATGTTTTGTCCTTTCAAATAGGTTAACTAAGTATAGAATAATCTCGCGAGTTTTGACAAGTTGGTAAAGGCAATGCGATAAAATATTCGAATATTGATAAAGAAAGCATGAAAGGATTGCCCTTTATCCGACTTCGATAGCTATGTGTATTTGTAAGTATAGAGCAGGTACAAAGCTGACATCCCGGTAATTCTTATTTTGAGTACAAATAATTGCACTTTATTTTAAAAGAATCAGCTGTCATTCTAAATGTGACCGATTATAAGGGTACTTTCATAGCATCTGTCTAATTTTTTAAATCCAGAATGGTTCACATTTAGCCCACATTCCGCAGTGAAGAATCTCAGTTGAAAGGGAACACCTTGCCTTGTGTTCAAAGTTTTTGCCTACAGGATCGGCCTGTTACCAGCTTAGACAGGATAGATTCTTCATCGTACCTCCTCAGAATAACATCGGAAATCATTTTTTACACCTACTGAATGTTTCATTTATTTGCAGCTTATAAAATGCAAAATCTTCACTCAGTTGGGTGAGTAAGGCTTGATTGGTTAGGGAGAATCTGAAATTCTTAACAAACAAGGTTATTATGTGCATAAATTTATAACATTTTGCGAATTTATCATTGTAAAAAGTATCTTTTTGTATTCATCTTGATACAATTTCTCTGATTTTTATTCACCTATCTCTTTTCCCTGGCAAAATAAGATTTATCCCTTTAAATAGGCTTGTCATTTATTTTGTAAATGATTATGCGCGTTAAATGGAGTAAATAATGACGATAGGGAGCGTTCCTGGTTTAAGCGGTAAATCACGTCAGAGGCTATGTCCGCGGAGGACACAACGTGTAAATGGCCTTTAAAATCTTCAAAACCCTTTGAACAATCAACCGTATCACTGGTTACGATGTTTGAAAGAATTCCCTTTTTTACCAGTTTGCTGAGACGCTCTGGTGCTGGATTGGAAAACACGGGGTGGACAATGGCCACATTGATTTCCTTGGGTTCAAGTTTGGCTAATTCTTCAATTAGTTTGTTAACAGAACCTGCTGTGTCTATCATGTCATCAACAATCCAGAGGACTTTTCCTTTAAGAGGAGTACTGGTCAGAATACGCACTGATTCCACTGTGTTGACCTTTGAGTAATCTCTCTGTTTGTGGGCAATCACCAATGGGGCATTAAAGGCATTGGCAAATTTTTTAGCCAGAACCTCTCCGCCGGCATCCACTGAACAAAAAGCCCAGTTTTCAGGCACATATTGGTCAAGAGTGGTCCGGTTTTTTACAAAGTTATCGGCAATATAACGTTTGATTAGCGACTCGATGGGAAGGTCGTCGATTGCTGCTTTTGTGGGATCGATGATGGCCCGTGACTGGTCTGAATGTAAATTGTAAGTAATGATGTGGTTCACACCCAGGGAAATCAGGATTTTATAGTGGACCCAGATACCTACAGAATTCCGTCGGGTAGTTCTGTCGGACCGGCCAGGGCTGGCAAAAGGCTCCAGGAGAGTAATTCGTTCGGCTTGCGCGCGTCGAAGCGCGTCCACTGAATGGTAAAGTTCCATTTTGCATTCTTCTACCGAAAGCCCGGCTGCGTTGCGCGCGGAACCTGAAAGCAGGTAAACATCGGAACCGCGAACAGAACTGGTGGCTACTTCCATTTCACCGTCAGCAAAGCTGGAAATTTTGAGTTCGCCCGTAATGCTTCTACCCTTAAAGGCTACTCTGTTTTTAAGGTATTTCAGAGTATTCTGAAAATAACCTTCCATAGATCGTGTTGAAAAAACTTTTAATTCGCCTCTCATGAATATAGTTATAAACAGATTTGGCGCTTTATGCAAAGGGCAATTATGCAATTAAATGGAAAAAGATGTGAATAAATTTCATTGTTTTTCAAGCCCGCCACTCGCTATGTGGCAATACAAAGACAATCCTTCTTATTGGCCGAGCATGAGCTTCAGTATGTTTCTGGCCGGAAGAGTAAGGCGGTTGGATCTGTTCTCATAATAAAGTGTTTCGACATTATAAAAGAAAATTGGCGACATGGTATTCTGGGCCAGTTCAAGAAAGCTTAGCATAAGGGGATAGTAATCCTGGTCATTCAGTTTTTTTTCTTTATATTTTTTGATTTTTTCTGTGACAAACATGTCAATATGCCTGAAATTTTTTTCCGATTGGTTGAGAGCAGCAAGTTTGATAACAAGGATGCACAGGCTGCTGCTTTTAAAATGATTTAGCCGGCTGATGATGAAATCAAGTGACTCGCTGTTATACAAAGTTTTCTCGATGCTTTCAATTTCGTTTTTACCTTCGAAAAACCAGTTCAGCAATCTGAGCAGGAGGCTTTCTTTGAGTTCCTGGTCCTTTTTTGTGGTAAAATAGCAGCAAAATTTTAAAAAATCGTTAATATCATAATCGAGCCGGTCCAGAATAATCGTGATATATCGGTAGGCTTCACTGGGGTCAGATTCTTCGAGAAGCTCCAGGAAAATGAAATTCAAGGATGAATCGATTTTCAATGCCCGATCATCCCATTGGGCAGTGGCAAGGTTGCTTGACAGAGCCATGAAAAGCATGAACAATCTGAGAGGGGTGGGGTGATTTGCCGGTTTGAAAATAATATTCATTCTGTTTTCATTTTCGGCTTTTCCGGTTCAGGATTCCAGTTTTTATATGCCGCTTTTTTTATAGTGTTATCTCCTGAGATTGATTGATGTTAATGGGATTATCCTGCTGACTGATTTTTATCATATTTTTCCCCGATTTTCTGTAGAATTGGATTTATTAACATTCAAAGATCAGTTATATTAAAAAAATGTAATTGTTTAGCCAGATCGGGAATTGCTTTTAAATGCGTTAGGGATTGGAGCCATGGTTAAGCATTTTTTCAAAAATGCTTAACCAAAGCGTTTTTGGCTGAATTATTTTCAGCCAAAAACCTTCGGAGCGACAGCGAAGTGGCGCAAAGCCCGGCCTGATAAGCCCCGGGCTTATCAGGCAACGCCCCTGAGCTATAGCTAAACAAATATTAAATCAGAATTTTGACAAATCGTCCAAAGCAAGCAGGCTGAATTTTTGTATTAATTAAGAATGAAAGGAGATTCGTTTATATGGCGAAAAAAGATATTAAAACATTTGAAAAACCGGAAGATACCAAAGAGGGGAGGCTTAAGGCTTTAGACGCGGCCAGGCTGCAAATTGAAAAACAATTTGGAAAAGGCTCCCTCATGCAATTGGGGCAGGACCAAAAAATCCAGCTTGAGTATATTCCCTCAGGAGCCCTTCAGCTTGACGCGGCCCTGGGTATTGGCGGGTACCCAAAAGGTCGAATTATTGAAATTTACGGCCCAGAGTCCTCAGGAAAAACAACTTTGGCCCTTCATGCCATTGCCGAGGCTCAAAAAGCCGGGGGTATCGCGGCTTTTATAGACGCGGAGCATGCTCTGGACCCGAGCTACGCGAAGAAACTGGGTGTTAACACCGATGACCTTTGGGTTTCTCAGCCAGATACAGGCGAGCAGGCTTTGGAAATTACCGAGTCTCTGGTGCGGTCCGGGGCTGTGGATATTATTGTTGTCGACTCGGTGGCCGCCCTTACGCCCCGTGCTGAAATTGAAGGCTTAATGGGTGATTCCCATATGGGGCTTCAGGCCCGTTTGATGAGCCAAGCCTTAAGAAAGCTGACAGGTATTATTTCAAAAAGCGGAACTTGTCTTATTTTTATCAACCAGATTCGTATGAAAATCGGGGTCATGTTCGGCAATCCTGAAACCACCACAGGTGGCAAGGCTCTGAAGTTTTATTCTTCCGTTCGCCTTGAAGTCAGAAAGATTGAATCAATTTCCAAGGGCACTGATAACATCATAGGCAACAAAGTCCGTGTTAAGGTCGTCAAAAACAAAGTGGCGCCGCCTTTTAAAAAGGTAGAGCTTGAACTGATGTTTGGAGAGGGAATTTCTGCCATGGCAAGCATGCTTGATTTGGCTGTTGAGTTTAATGTTGTTTCCAAAGCCGGGGCCTGGTATGCCTATGGAGAGGATAAAATCGGACAAGGAAGGGATAATGCAAAACTGTATCTTGAAAAAAATCCCGAAATTGCTGCCGAAATAGAAGGAAAGGTCAAAATGCTGGTTTTTCCTGATTTAATTCGGGTAGAAGAAAAAGAGGAAGCTCCAAAAACAACTGGAAAAAAGGTCACCGCAAAAAAAGAGGAGTCTGAAAAGGAAACTGAAGAGGAATTGTTTTAAATCTTGAAGTCTTTTCAGGTGTATCTGGGAATCGGTTCAAATCTTGGCGACCGCGTGAATAACATTGAGAGTGCTTTTTGTAAAATAAAGGCACTCTTGGATAATCTGAAAACCGCCTCACTCTACGAAACAAAGCCGATGTATGTAGAGAATCAACCCTGGTTTCTGAATACTGTTTTTTCCGGGCAGACTGAGCTCAATGCCCTGGATTTACTATGGGCTTTACAAAGGATCGAAGCTGATTCAGGGCGTGACCGGGCCGGAGTTGTTGAAAAAGGCCCGCGGATCATTGATATTGATATCCTGCTTTATGAGGATATGATTTTGACTAGCCCTGAGTTGCAGATTCCCCATCCTTTGATGCATGAACGAGCTTTTGTACTTATTCCGCTTCTTGATCTAAACCCGGACCTGATTAATCCGATAAGTAAAATTCACTACAAAGACTATCTCAAAAGTCTTGATGATCAGAAAGTGGTAAAGTATACTGGAAAATCAGGATAAAATATGGAAAATCAGGATGTTCACAGGACAGAAGAAAACCAGTCTCAAAGCAAAGCTGAGAATAAACCTTCGTTTAAGCTCAAGGAGTTTGAAGGACCTCTGGATTTGCTTCTGTATCTTATAAGAAAAGCAGAGGTTAATATCTATGATATTCCTATTTCTCAAATTACCGAGCAGTATTTGGAATATCTGAAATATATGACCAAGGTTGATCTTGAAAATATTACTGATTTCTATATTTTGGCTTCAACATTGTTGTATATTAAATCAAAAATGCTCCTTCCTGTTGACGCGGATTTTGATGATGACATAGAAGATCCTCGTCAGGATTTGGTTGAAAAATTGATTGAATATCAGAAGTTCAAAAAATTGACCGAATTAATTGAAGATAAAGAAAAAGAAACAGAATGGCATATAGAACGAAAAAAACAACAGATGATACTTCCTTTTGAAGAGGACGAAATTTGGGAAAAGGCACAGATTTGGGATTTACTAAAGATTTTCTCTTCAATCGTTTCATCCATCAATACTGAAAGGATTATCGATCTTTATGGTGAGGTAACGGTTAACGAAAAAATCACATTGATCAGGGAGCTGCTGGAAGAAAAGGATGAATTTCTTTTTACTGAGCTGATTAAGCAGCGAAATTCCCTTCATGATGTCATTTGCTCATTTCTAGCCATTCTGGAGATGGTGAAATCGAGGTATATCACTGTGTATCAAAATCTATTATTCGGAGATATTAAAATTACCAAGCGCGTAGAAAAAGAAAAACAAGAGTTAGAGGAAATGACCGATGAGCAGACAGAAAGAGATTAACATCCTTGAAATTGTTTTATACCTGGAAAGCGAACCAGTAGACGTTAACAGACTGGTTAGAATCACAAAATTATCCAAAGAGGCAATTGAAGAAGCCCTGGTCGAGATGAAAGCTTCATATATGAGTGATGAGCACGGGCTTGAACTGGTAGAAATAGGGGGTGGTTTTTCGCTATCTCCCAAAAAGGAATATTGGGAGGTTTTAAAAGAACGTTACGGCCGCAAGAATGAAAACAGATTGTCCAAGGCAGCTCTGGAAACATTATCCATTATTGCCTATTCCCAGCCTATTACCAAAGCCGAGATCGAAAGCATTCGCGGTGTGAATGCTGATAGCATGATGAAGGTGCTGCAAAGCCGCGATTTGATCAAGGTTGTGGGTAAAAAGGATGTGCCTGGAAAGCCGGTACAGTATGGGACAACCAAGGAATTCTTGACCCTCTTTCGTCTCAAAAGTATTGCCGACCTGCCAAAGCTTGATGAACTGGATTCAGAGCGCTTTGAAGAAGATGAATGATCCGATTCGGCTCCAGCTTTATCTTGCCAGATGCGGATTAGGATCGCGCCGAAAATGTGAGGAGCTTATATCCTGTGGCTTGATTGAGGTAAATGGGGTGATTGTTAATCAGATGGGGTCGAAAATTACTCCTGATGATGTTGTTAAGTATCGCGGCGAAATCTGTGTGCCGGAAAAAAAGAAAATTTATTTAATAGTTAATAAACCTCCCCGATATTTATGCGCCAATTTTGATCCTCAAAATCGCCCTCTTGTACAGGATTTGTTTAAGAACCAGATCAAAGAAAGGCTTTTTCATGTTGGACGGCTTGATTATATGTCCCAGGGGCTGATTTTTTATACAAACGATGGCCAATGGGCCAATCAAATTGCTCATCCAAGCCGGGAGATTGAAAAAGAATACCTGGTTAATACCAGAAGTATGATGAATAAAAAATCACTTGATGAAGCACTAAAGGGTATTATCATAGAAAATGAGCTTTATCGCATAAAGAGCTATAGTTTAGAGGAAGAAAAAACGGTCAGGATCACTTTGGTAGAAGGAAAAAACCGTGAAATCAGAAGGCTTTTTAAACACTGGAATTGGGCAATCAATTTTTTAAAGCGGATTCGTATCGGGCGGATTACGGATATGGATCTGGAGACAGGAAAATTCCGATTTTTAAGTGCTGATGAAGTATTGGAAATGAAAAAATAATAATTATTTGCCTAAAAATACTATAGAAAATCCGAAAGATAGGTGCTATAGTATTGACCTTATAAAATCTTTATGAGAGATTATATAGAATTAGCAAAGAACAAAAGACCCAAAGAGCACAGGAGACTGTAACGAACTATGGAAAACGAAAACAACATTCCCACTGAATCTACGAATAATACACAAGAGGAGCTGCAAGAAAAGTATTTAGATGCATTCCAGCCTATTCACGATGGGCAACTCATTACTGGTAATATTGTTGAAATAACCTCAGAATATGTTTTTATCGATATAGGATTTAAATCAGAAGGCCGAATACTGATTGAAGAATTTAAGAATAAACCAAAAATCGGTGACGCTGTTGAAGCCGTGGTTGTGAAAAGTGAAACACGAGATGGAACGGTTATTGTTTCAAAAAAACGAGCTGATGAAAAAGTTTTTTGGCAAAGTCTGCGTGAATCATTTAATAATGGCATTCCTGTTGAAGGGAAAATTATCAGTACAGTTAAAGGCGGTTTTAATGTAGATCTTGGCTATGATATTTTAGCCTTTATGCCATTATCAAAAGCTGATGTTGTTCGTATTGAAGAACCTCAGAAGCTGATTGGTAAAGAATCCTTATTCAGGATAGAGAAACTTATAACCCAAGGCAAAAAAAGCAATATTCTGGTTTCCCGTCGCTCCTGGCTGCAGGAAGAAATTAAGCAGAAAAAAGCAGATTTTTTTGAAAATGTTAAGGTTGATGAAGTGGTTAAAGGTAAAGTAAAAAGCTTCACGTCCTTTGGCGCTTTTATTGATATAGGCGGTTTTGATGGTCTTCTTCATCTCAGTGATATGAGTTGGGGGCATGTTTCTTCACCAAAAGAAGTTTTTGAAATTGGTGATCAAATTGAAGTCAAAGTTATTAAAATAGATCCTGAAGAACAGAAAATAAATTTGAGTTTGAAACACATGTCACCAGATCCATGGGATTCTTTTGAAAATAAATACCGTGAAGGGGATGTTGTAAACGGAACAGTAACCAAACTTACAAATTTCGGAGCTTTTATCAAGTTGGAAGATGGTATTGAGGGGTTGGCACATATTTCTGAATTATCATGGGTGAAAAAAATTCGTCATCCAAAAGAGGTTCTAACCATCGGAGATAAAGTTGATGTAAAAATCTTGAATTATGATCTTCAATCGGGCAAAGTATCACTGGGCCTAAAACAGGTATTGTCAAATCCTTGGGAAGATTTAAGTGAACGATACCCGGTTGGAATGAGAATTACTCGCAAGGTTAAAAATATAGCTTCCTTTGGTGTCTTCTTTGAAATAGAAGAAGGTATTGACGGTTTGTTACACCTAGACGATTTTTCCTGGACAAAGAAATTCAAACATCCTACTGAACTAATTAAGGAAGATGATGAAATAGAAATCATGATCATCGATATTGATGTGAGAAATCAGAAAATCAAACTTGGTTTAAAACAGATAGATGAAGATCCTTGGAGATCCCTTAGCAGGGCTTATCCAAAAGGACATATTATTGAAGGTGAAATCACCAGTATCACTGATTTTGGAATGTTTGTAAAAGTTCAAGGAGACATTGAAGGCTTGATCAGTCAGGCTAATCTCTTTGATCCAAAGATTGAATCCCTTGAAGATGTTTTGGCAAAATATAAAGTGGGTGATACTGTTAAGGCTGTTGTTTTTGATATCAAACCATCTAAACAAAAACTTTCCTTATCTCTAAAGGATTATTACAGAAGCCTTCAGCGACAGGAAATTGAAAAGTATATTCATGATGATAAAGAAGAAGGAACAGCGACCATAGCGGATTTTATAAAAAGTAAATCTTCTGATTAATGAGTGGCTGGAAGTTAATCCATGCTGCATTTAGAGGTAGACCAGAAAAAGTTTGAAACCCTAATAGAAATTAATACAGAGATTAACTCGAATTACGAGAATGTTAAAGTATTATTAACTAAAATAATTGATGCCGCGACGATGCTCTCCGGAGGGGAAGCATCGTCGTTGATGCTTGTAGATCCTGAAAATAATAAACTTTATTTTGAAATTGCTCTAGGCACAAAGGGTGAAGAGATCAAAAAATTTTCCCTCAATATGGGAGAAGGCATTGCAGGCTGGGTCGCAAAAAATAATACCTCTTTGATTGTTAATGACGTTGATTCTGATCAGCGATTTCATTCAGATATTAGTCAACAAGTTGGTTTTAAAACCCAATCAATATTAGCCGTTCCCATGCGGATTAGAGATAAATGTATTGGTGTGCTTGAAATTATCAATAAAACAGATGGGAAATTATTTAATGAGGCTGATTTAAAATGGCTAGAAATTTTCGCAAATCAAGCTGCTATAGCTATTCAAAACGCGAAGGAATATCAACGTGTAAAGGAAAACCTTTCACAATTGCAAAAACAGTTTCATCAAACAGCTGAGTATCATCCATTTATCGGGGAAAGCCGTGTTATTATGGAAAAATTAAAGATTGCTCAGAAAGCTGCGGAAACTGATTCATCAGTATTGCTTTTAGGTGAAAGCGGAACAGGAAAAGAATTATTTGCCGAACGAATTCATCTGAATTCTAACCGTAAAGATATGCCATTAATCAGAATAAATTGCGCGGCTTTACCGGAAAATTTGCTGGAAAGCGAGTTATTCGGACATGTTAAGGGAGCTTTTACTGGCGCCATGTCAGACCGCAGAGGGCGTTTTGAATTAGCTGATCAAGGGACAATCTTTCTTGATGAAATCGGTGACATGCCTTTGGGGTTGCAGGTTAAATTGCTTCGTATTCTTCAAAACAAGTCCTTTGAAAGGCTAGGGAGCAATCAAACCCAATATGTAAATGTACGCATCATCGCCGCAACCAATAAAGATATTGAAAACGAGGTAAAAGAAGGTCGTTTTCGATCTGATTTATATTATAGGTTGAACGTGTTGCCCATTTACATACCGCCTCTCCGGGAAAGGATTGGTGATGTTATGCTGCTTGCCAATTTTTTTCTAGAAAAATTTTGTCTTGAAACCAAAAAATCATTTGACGGTTTTAGTGATGACGCGAAAAAATACTTGGAGAGTTATGGATGGCCGGGAAATGTCAGGGAACTGGAAAACACAATTGAGAGGGCTGTTGTAATTTCACAAAATAAAAGAATTACCGAAAAGGATTTGCTGATAAATCAGCACAAAGCTGATAATAATCATATAAATAGGAATCAGGATTTGAAGGATGCAGTGAATCAGTTCAAGCGCAGATTTATTATCAATGCCTTGGATAAAAATAATTGGAAACAAACGGTTACGGCTGAACAATTGGGTATACAGAGAACCTACCTGTCTCGGCTGATTAAGGAACTCAATATCAACCGTTAAAAAGGAGAATTCGAGATGAAAGAGAAGTCAAGCAAAGAAAAAATGATGGATAAAGTCGCTAATTTTTTTCAAAATAACCGCACAGTTATCTGGATAATTTTAGGAGTCATTGTCGTTGTCATGATTGGCTTTATTGTCATGAATCAGATTACAATGAGTACAAACAGCGCAGCCTTAGACAAATTGAACGATGTTAGAGAAAATTATAATAACTGGTATACTGAAAGTGATAAAGAGAAAAAACAGAGTATAGAATCTGATATTCTTGAGCAATTAACAGCTATTATTTCTGATTATTCAAATACATATGCTGCTTTAAAATCGCTTCAGATGAGAGCGGATATTTATTATGCGAATAAGGAATATGAAACAGCTGCCAAAGATTACTTGAAAATATATACCTCATTTCCAAAGAGCGATTTAGCTTCTGTAGCTATGTATAATCAAGCCATATGTTATGAAGAATTAAAGGAATATGCAAAGGCCAATGATTTATTCGCTAAAGTAATGGAAAAGTATCCAGAATCAGCTGAAGCGCCTAAATCAGCCTATGCTGTCTGTCGAATTTTGGTGAAACAAGAGGAGAACTCACTTGCTGATGAATATTTTACCAAAATCGAAGATAAATATGCATCAAGTGATTGGCAAAAAATCGCGCAAAACCTTAGAATAGAATTAAAGGCAAAAGGGCTTATCCAGTAAGTACTTTTGCTACTTACAAAAAGGGGAGGATACCCTATGGATTTGGACAAGCTAAAAACCACTATTTTTTCAACTAAATTTTTTGGATTAATAATTGGTTTTATCGTTTTTATCTTGTTTATATGGCTTACATTCGGTATTGGACTAATAAGTAATATTGAACGGAATGTACTGGATTTTAATTTTAAATCCCGATTGGATGTTATTCTTAATCGCTATGGAAATAAACAGGATAAAGTCGGGGTTACACGCTATTATCCGAATCCCAGGGTATCCCAGGATATTTTTATTGTTGGCATAGACAATGTTAGTCTTGATAGATATGGCAATTGGCCATTTCCACGAAGCATTGAAGCAAATCTTGTTAATACTTTCACCAGAATAAAGGATCAAAGCCAGAGGGAAAATTCATTATTTCTTGATATAAATATTACCGAAAGAGAACTTAAAAATCCGATAAATGACGCGTACTTGATTGAAGCCATTAAACGGAATAATCGGGTCTATCTTGAATCATTCTTTCATGAAATTGTATCTTCCAAGGATATTAATGAAAGAAACATTATCAGGCAGAAAATTTTATTTGATAAACATGGTGTCTTTGATCATCAACAAATTCAAGGTGATTGGAACAGAATCAAAACATACTATTCAGTTGAGGCACCTTTGAAGCCTTATGCTGAAGTATCTGCGGGTTACGGAAATGTAGCTTTTGATCCGGATAGGGATGAAGTTTTTAGGCGACAAGCCTTGATTTCCCGTTTATCAGTACTGGAAAAAGAAATTCCTCTTGAGGATTTATTGAATGAACCTGCCCTGGTTGAAACAAACTTTGAACGCTATGCCTGGATGGATAAAAATCAAGTGATTCATGATATCAAGTATCCAATTAGTGATAAAGAGTATGAAACCCTTAAAAGAACCATGGCCATCAACGCGCCTTTAAAAGAACAGGACAATGATCAAAATGGAACAATCGATGAGAGGTATTACATCATCAGAAAATATAAAGATTATGTAATACCGGCAATTACCCTTTCTTTGGTTCTTAATTATTATCATAAAGATTTGAAAGATATTGACATAGTGCTTGGTAAATATATACGTATTCCAGAACCCCAAGTCTATAAGCCCTATAAGGATAAATGGACACCGCTTCTGAAAAAAGCAGCCCAATATAACTTTCCTAAAGCTTTTTCAAAGGCAGATTATGATTCGATTTTAAGATCTTTTTCGGCTAAGTGGCAAGCAGATAATTTCATGTCAGCTTATAAACGTAATATTCTGTTTGACAAATATGTTTTGCAAGAAAACATTTCCAATGATAGTCTTCAGATGCTTGTTGAATCTCTTTTATCTATAAATTATGATCAAATCCAATTATTAGAGGATGAAATCCTTCAGACTGAGTTGCTGATTCCCATCGATGACCAGGGGCGCATGCTTATTAATTTTATGGGCAGGCCATCAAGTACAGCCACTGATGGTGTTCAATCCTTTTTAATACGGCCTTTTCATTATTATGTGGCTGATCCTGGTACTGACCCTGAGGGCTGGCGACAATCACAATCTGTTGAAAATAAAATTGTAATCGTGGGAATGTTTGCAACCGGATTGGCTGACGAAAAACCGACTCCCTATGGCTTGATGTTCGGTCCGGAAGTTAATGCCAATTCCATAAACACGATTTTAATGCAAAAATTTCTTTATAACGTTCCGGTTTGGGTAAATATTTTTATTTTATTAGCTCTGGTTTTTATAGCTAGTTTAATCACCTCTCGTTTGCCAACTCTATTTTCATTAATAATTAGTTTATTAATGATAGGAATTTTCTTTCTTACGGTTACTTTTATTTTTGACGGAATGAATTTGATGATCATTTTTTCTGGACCGGCATTAGCTGTTATTACCACCTTTGTTTCGATTGTGGCCTATCGAGTTATGACCGAGGAACGGGAGAAAAAGAAAATAAAAAATATGTTTGGCAAATATGTTAGTCCCACTGTTGTTGAAGAATTGATGGTCAATCCACCTGAACTAGGCGGTGTTGACAAAGAATTGACTGTTTTTTTCTCTGATATCAGAGGATTCACAACTCTATCGGAGAGTATGACTCCCCAAGCCCTGGTTAATCACCTGAATGACTATCTGACCGCCATGACAGATATCATCCTTGAGTATAAAGGTACCCTGGATAAATATGTTGGTGATGAAATCATGTGCTTTTGGGGTGCTCCTTTACCTGCCAAGGACCATGCTTTATTAGCATGTAAATGCGCTTTAAAACAAATGGATGTGCTTCATGAACTGAATAATCGATGGCCGGTTGAAAAACGTATTAATATTGGAATCGGAATTAATTCCGGCATAATGACAGTTGGTAATATGGGTTCCATGGGGCGGATGAATTACACTCTTATGGGTGATAATGTAAACCTCGGAGCAAGGCTTGAAGGCACAAATAAGCAATATTTTACGAATATTATTATAAGCGAATATACCTACGGGCTTGTTAAGGACCATGTAATTGCTCGTGAACTGGATAATATTCGGGTAAAAGGTAAAAATAAACCTGTTGTAATTTATGAATTACTTGATATGATAGAGGGATATGAAGTTTAAAACAGTCTTTTTTTACATGCTTATACTGGTACTGGCAACTACTTGTGGAGTCGAAGTTGATTATCCAATCCTGGAACCCCCCGCGTTTGTATCGTTTACTGCTCCTACATTTAAATTCATGAAACGTATAGAAAATTCCGAAACAACCTTCAGAGGTTTTGAGCTTTATTATAAATTTTATTCAACAACCTTAGATGGCCAAGCGCAATATTTCAATGAGTCAAATCTGAAAACTTTTGAGGATATGAATCGTTATCGATTTCGTCGCATGACCAGATATAATTCGGAAAATGACGCGGACACCAGATCGGATTCCAATTATCCTTTAATTAAAATCCCACCGGAGAATCGGTCTGATTATTCTGTCATTGAAATTGATTTTTCAAATTTGTCATTACCTTATGTAAGGGGTGTGAGCATTGTTGATGGTGGTTTGGGAGTACGAAGAGGGGTTTTTGAAGCCAATGATTCCGAATACTATAAAGCCTTTAACGATACAGATCCAAATGATGATGATCTGGAGGATCTTGACACTGTCACGGAATTTGTCTTACTCTCTGTTTATGTCTTTAGCTATGGGAAAAAGGACCTTTCCATTCCGCTTTATAGTGAAGCTGTTCATCTTACAAATATCTCTATTCAACAATTTTAGGAAAATAAAATGTGGGAATACATCAATATTGCAATAACCTATATTCTAATCGCCTTGGCTGCGGCAATTCTTATCCATTTTATCTGGAAGCTTAAAATTCCAGGAAATTTTATCGGTGCCTTTGTTGTTGGTCTGATCGGTTCGGTTATTGGCGGAATCAGTTATCAAATATTTCCCGATTTTTTCAAACGCCTGACAGATATCAATAGTGTTAATGTCTATACTGCCTTTTTGTTTGCTTTTTTATTGATTTGGATTTTAGCCAAATTAAGTTCAAACAAATAATTCTCAAGTGAGATCATTTAGTTCTATTGGCCGTGTTGGTAATAAAAATCTCGATATTGATCATGATGTTGTTAAAACGGAATTAACTGCTGATATAAAAATACTCTATCCAATCTGTTGATTAAACCTTGCCTGTTATTACTATAAATTTACCACAATCATGAATCATGAATCATGAATCATGTAAATTAAAAATTACCTATTTGTTTAGCTGATCAGTTTTTGGAGCCCGGCCCCAGCCCATAATGGGCTGAGGTTGGGCTATAGGCCACTTCAGTCTTTTTTCCGAAGGTTTTTCGGGCTGTGGTCATAAAATGCGATGCATTTGTTCCTCGCCTATGATGTTGTTGCGCTATATATGGTGTATCTCAAAAACTTCCACCACCATATATAACGTCGATACTGACAATCTTTCAGTTGCGCAAAAGCCTCCCATACAAGCTGACAAAAAAATAAGGTGAAAAACGCTTTTAAGAACCATTTTTGAAAAAATGGTTCTTCATGGCTTCGATCCCTAAGCAATTAGCAACCATGATCAGTGATTTGCTAAACAAATACAAAAATATAAATGCATGACTTGACATTCTATCTACTAGTAGGTAGAATAATCCTCAATTAATAGCTTATGAAAAACACAAAAAAAGAAATCCTGAATGTTGCTGAAAAATTAATTCTTTCCAAGGGATATAATGGGTTTAGTTATAATGATATTTCTGCTGAAATTGGTATAAAAAAAGCCAGCATACATTATCATTTTGCAACCAAACCAGAATTAGCTTCTGCTGTTGTTAAAAGGTATCTTAGACTTTTTAAATTCTGGTGTCTTATAAAAGAACCATTATCCAGCAAGGAAAAAATACGTGCATTTGGAATGATGTATAAGGATCTGTCAGATAATTGTCATAAAATTTGTCCGGTCTCTATGCTTTCTGCCGAGTATCCCACATTAGCCATTCATCTGAAAAATGACATCAAAAAATTGATCAGCGAGGTGGAAAATTGGTTATCCAGAGTTCTGGAACAAGGTATAAATGATGATATTTTTAGAAAGGATTTATCACCAACAATTATTTCAAAAATTATATATTGTTCGCTTTCAAACGCAATCAGTATGTATCGTATCTTTGGTAATTTACCAGAAATTGAATTAATGACAGAGCAAATTTTAAACATGATTTGTTAATAGTGTTTTCATAAAAATAGGAGTCGAATATGTTATCTAAAGCAAAAATTAGTGGATTGGGAGCTTATGTTCCTCCAAAAAAATTGACCAATTTCGATCTGGAAAAAATGGTAGATACAACAAATGAATGGATTATCCAACGTACAGGGATACAAGAGCGCCGTATAAGTGAACCTGGTGATTTTGCAAGTCATTTAGCTATTGAAGCTGTCCGGGATCTTCATGATTCAACAGGCTTTGATTTTCGTGAAATCGATTATATTATTGTTGCTAGCTTTACACCAGATTTTTATACTCCCAGTATTGCTGCTATTGTTCATGGCGCCTATGATTTTAAAGAAGAAGTGGGAGTAGTTGATATTAACGCTGCTTGCGCGGGGTTTGTTCAAGGCTTATTTATGGCTAACTCATTTATCACATCTGGAATAGCTAAAAAGGTAATTGTGATAGGCGCGGAAACAATATCGAAAATTGTGGATTATACTGATCGCAATAGTTGTGTATTGTTTGGTGATGGGGCGAGCGCTGTTCTTGTGGAAGAAGCAGAGCAGGGGAATTTTTTAGCCTATCATTATGGAGCCATTGGAAAAGACGCGCATAAAATTTCATGTTCAGGGCTTTCTCATAATTTGAATGGAAATGAAATGCGGGATGATCATATTTTTTGGCAGGACGGGAGGGCTGTTTACACATTTACTATACGCACAGTTCCTCAGGGAATGCGATTATTATTGGAAAAAGCGGGCCTAACCAATGAAAAACTGGATTGGTTTGTACCTCATAGCGCTAATCTAAGAATTATTCATTCAATTTGCGAAAAATTGGAATTACCCAAGGAAAAAGCCCTTATGAGTGTTGAAGAATATGGAAACACATCATCAGCTTCTATACCTTTGGCCCTATGGCAGGGGATAAAACAAGGTAAACTTAAAAAAGGTGATACCCTGGCATTATATGGTTTTGGCGGCGGGCTTAATTATGCTGGACTGGTTGTTCGATGGTAAGAGTTTGCAATTATTTCTATTAAGAGCATATTTAAAAATTTTTTATTGATTGTATAGAATTTGGTTAGTTGTTTCATAACTCTTGTAAAACTAAGGTTTTTCAGGAGTTATGAAAATTTAAAATAAATATTTTTTTACAGGATGATAGCTTAAATTAAATGATTTCCTGCTAATTTTAATCTCAGAACTCATTAGTTTTTTGAGAATGGTAGAAAACACTTTCATGAAGCTCCTTCATAAAACGGATGAAATGTTGTGGAAAATGCTTAATAATATAGTCAAGTAGACAGAATATATATTATCGGAAGTTGTATAATTATCAAATTTTATTAATTTTATATGTCGATTTTTCAAGGATATTGTTATATGACATGCATTGATCATTGTATTCTGCTAAATCTTTATTTTAATACCAAAGAAGAAAAGTAACAATTCAAAGCAATCATATTTTTGTTATGCATGTCTAAGGGCTTGGTCAGAAAAGTAATTTAATTTTTTTAAATCGAGATCCTTCACTCCGCTTCGCTTTGTTCAGGATGACAAGAGCAATGCTAAATGTGAACCATTCTGGATTAAATAAATTCGACCGATGCTATTGAAAGTACCCTAATAATCGGTCAGATTTAGAATGGCAGCCCATGAAGCTGATAAAAAGTTACAAAGCAAATACAAAAAGATTATAACAATTGTTTAAAAAAAATCCTGTGTATAACTTTGAAAGTCATACACAGGACCAATTAGTTCATAAATAATTTATCTTTGAAGTGTTAACAAACCTGGTCTGTATGGTAGTAATCCATAATCACCGCCACTGTTGGGATCACGCCCTTGATAAAGCAGCATCAAATTACAGGGATCAATTGTAAAGGTCTGATCTGGATTTTCACGAACAATATCACCATGACTGATATCATTAGTCCAGGCACTGCCTGAGAAAGTTACATTACTGCGACCTGCAAAGGGACTGTTTTCGGATGTAGCTTGAGGTGTCCAGCTTCCACCAAGGCTTGTGGCTGTATAAGACCTGAAATATCGCCCGCGGCTGCCGATTGATTCAACAATCATCAGGTACTGATTGACTCCTTTGATTTTATAAACCTGTACAGCTTCAAAGAGGTTATTTGTGGTGTCGGACATAATGGTTTGATAATTACTGCCGAAATTCCCAGGGAAATTGCCAATGGGCATACTTGCTCGGTAGATTTTTCCGTTATCACCGGCAAAGAATAAGTAAGCTGTTGTATCATCACAAATGACTGTCTGATCAATAGGACCTGTACTTGAACCGCTGATACTTCCTGTAAAAAGGGCATTTGACCCACTCCATCCGTTTGGATTAGAAGGATCTCTTGAGGTTTTGTAACAGAATGATGAACCACACCACTGATAAGCTAATACCCAAATATCTTTAGGCTGGAAATAGAAAAGTGTTGGAGCAACAACACCGCCATTCATGCCAAGTTGAGAAGCAGAACCCATCTGTGAGAAATCATCAAATAATCCAAATGTCATGGAACCCCAGGAAGAACCCGTATCATGATTTGTCGCAATCACAATATACTTGCCATTATACTTTGTTACTGTAAAATCTTTTAGAGAAACCCAGCCTGATTTCGGCTGTGCCAGAGGACCAGATGATGTCCATCTATAACTGCTTGGCATAGTGCAGGTTGTGTTATCATTAAAGGTTGCTGTAACATTCTGGTTGGTGTTCATGGTTACTGTGCATGGACCTGTTCCAGAACATGCGCCGCTCCAGCCAGCGAATACAGATCCATTGGATGCGGTCGCGTTTAAAGTAACAGTAGCACCGGTTGAGAAACTGCCCGTACAGGTGTTGCCGCAATTAATGCCGCCGGGATTAGATGAAACACTGCCGCTTCCACTACCCTTTTTGGTTACAACAAGCGGGAAGCTGCTGATGCTGCCTGAAGAGATGGCGATGCCATTGATTTTTGGGTTTTCTGTTACAGATGTAAATTGAATAATTATCTGCCCACTGGAATTGGCTGTTACAGCGAATTTTTTAGCGATACCTTTGTTTTGAGCAGCCGCGGTGGCATAAATATCAAAATTATTCAATACATCTACATTATTAATGGATACGTCAAAAACACGACCACCTGCAGAGGTTAAGTAGGTTTCAGCAAAATAAAGGGTTATAGTATAGGCGGCATTTACGGTGAAACCGGGTATTGTATATGTCATCTCTCCATATCGTTCGTTGTTGAATAAGGCAGCAGGAGGTGTGTTTTCGGTGATAAGTGAGACATCAATGGTGTTTGTATTGGTATAGGTTTCTCCACCGGAACTGTATTGATCAGCTTTAAAATCACCAATTGCTTCTGTGCTGCCGCAGGCTATGGCTATGGACTCAATGGCGGGTTCAGGGGTATTTTCCTGAGTTGAACCGCAATTAAGTTCATCAATCAAGCCTACATAGAGTTGGGCTATAAGGAGAGCGTCAACAATATTAAGGGCACCATCATCATTTACATCAGCAACAGCAGCATCCAGGGTAACATTATTCAAGTTTACATAATACTGAGCCAAAAGAAGAGCATCGACAATATCAACACTCCCGCTAGCATTTACATCGCCGCATGTTGCCCCAAATGTATAATTCAGAGAAAAAACAAGCAGTAATAAAATAATGCATTTTGTTTTTAATTTTTTTGTATTCATTTTTTCCTCCATTTTTATTTGGTGTATCGATCCAATAGATCGTACAAAAAAAACTATTTACTTTGCCGGTATAATATTTTCTTGACAAAGCTCATAGATTTGTTGAGAAGATTAAATTTTCCTTTTAATTTTAAATTTATCCAAGATAAAACAGTGCAAAATACTAACTCCTAATGACTATAATACCACGATTTTAACGAAAAAATCAATAGATTTTTTCGCTTATCTTTTGACTATTCTTAATTTCTTGTCTATTGAGACTCATCTGAGTTACCCATGACTGTTTTTTACCTTAAAGTAGCGCGTGTGAATGATTTTTTTAATGAGGCTCGTACAAGATTAAAGTATTTTAAAAATCATAAAATTTCGGATAAGTTATTTTGTATATGTTCAGCTCATGAATTTTTGGGCGTTGCCTGGGGTGTAAATTCTGTTAAAAACCGTTCCCCCCATTTTTTATCAGCTAAAATATTTTCTATAGCGGATTAATTGTTGTCATTCTGAACGCAGCGGAGCGAAGTGAAGAATCC
>JAFGWI010000203.1 GCA_016937215.1 Spirochaetales bacterium
CGTGGCCAAAGCCGGACAACCCAATTCCATGACCGATGAACGGAGCCTCCAAAGCCCCAAGTGGAACGGCGACAAAGCCACTGTCGGCGAAGAGGTGACCCTTTCGGTGAAGATCCAGAGCCAGCAAGGCCTCCGCGGCGGGGTGGAGTTTAAAATCTATCCCGAAGGAGCTGACCCCAAAAAAGACCCGCCCGTGGCCACCAAAACCGTGCGCCAGGAAAGCGGCACTGCCGAGGTGAAGTGGCGCTATCAATATATTCCCGGGCCCGAGTCGCTGACAGCCAAACCCAGGTTTTTTTTCGAGGCCTGGGCTTTTAGGTGCGAGAAGGTGAAAAGCGGCTTGATTGAGATGGGGATGGTTTTGAAGGCTAAAATTGTGGATGGCATTGGCAATCCTGTTGAAAATATTGGATATACGCTTTATCAACCTGATGGCAGTGGTCAGGAAGGTAAGACCAGTGATAATGGATTAATAGATGAAACTGACTTGATTCCTGGAGTTTACAAGATAGTATTTAATAGTAAGGAAAGTGGATAATGTCTGAAGAAAACAAAGATAAAAAGAAGATAAAAGTAATAAAGGTAAAACAAAAGGATTTTGATAAAACAGAATTTAAAATCGATCCCCAACAGGAAACATTATTTGTCATTGAAGAAAAGCCTATGGGCTTTTCTGAATAAGGATTAAATATGATTAAATGGCCGGAAAATAAGAAAAACGCAGATGAAATTTATTCATTAAATGAACAGGGGGAAAACGGATTTTATCCAGTTGGTGTTAATAACTGCTGGCATAGCGGGATACACATACCTTGTAGTGAATATGATTCTGAAAATGAAACTGATGAGTCGGGAAAATCTAAAAGATTATGTAAACAAATATCACCTTTATTAGGAGGCTTTGTTGTTGCTTACCGCATGGAAAAAGAATATAAAACTGTCGAAAAGCCAACGGAAATATCGCAGGATGTGTATGACCATCTGCCTGCTCAAGCAAAATCTGATTATGAATTAAACCCGGAGAAAGATCCTCTAAAAGTTTATAAACTAAAAGAAAGTGCTGAAGCAGAATATAAAATATCAAATAATTTTGTAATTTTGAAACATGAAGTAAAGCTCCCATCAATAAATACAAATGAAACTAAATCTATTATATTTTTTACAATGTATATGAACCTATTACCAGAATCAGAGGTTGGTTTAGCGGAAAAATATAAAGATCCTATACCATTATCAACAACTGATGAATATACGGAAGCATTTCCATTTTATTATGATTGGATTGTCACAATAAAAGAAGATTTATCAGATATTTTTTATAAAATTTCTGATAAAGGAGAAAATTTTATTTATAGTTTTTTTAAAATTATAAATAGTAAAAGTTTTATGAGAGAACTTACAACAAATATACCATTGACAAATTGTAAAATAGAGAGTAATGGAAGTATCCAGGATTTGAGTCAGCACGATGTTGAGTTGGGCTGGGTAAAGGTGAAAACCAATAAAAGTGATATTAAGTTTTATACAAATAACCAATATGTATGGAACAATGATGAACTTGAAAATAATTGTAGAGGGATTTTGAATGATATTGAATGTGAGCTGGATTTTGAAGAAACAAAAGAAATACAAACGCGATGCAATGTTCCTTTTTCGGTTATAAGGATAAAATCAGAACACATTAAAGATTATAAAAATTATAGTTTTCTGGATTGCTGGATATATACAAACCAGTTAGATAAAATAGACGGCGTAAATATTTTATCATCCTCTTACGATCAATTATGGGTAGATTCTAATAAAAATGAAATGATTTATAAATTAAAAGACGGTTGTTCGTACAATCGTTATAATAAGCCAATGACTTTTACCAGATTAACCACTGATGAAAATAATGAAAAGTCATATTTTAGAATAATTACAGAAAAAGAGTATTTTGACACAGCACTCCAATATCACGATTATAAGATTTTTGGGGATATTTGGTATCATCCTGATGAAATCAAGATCGATGTAACAGGAGATAATAAATTTATTACTGGAATAACCAGGGTTTCTAATCCGGATATAAAGAGGCCAAAGGGAATACTCAATGCAAAAAAGATGTTAGAAAATGGCTATAGAAAAGCCGCAGAAACCAGAATGCTTGTTGTTAGAAATCCTGCCTATATGGATTTTACTTCCTCATATGAACCTTATCCAGATACAGTGGGTTTAGTTTTTTATTATACATTGATGTTTGGTATGATAATGACAGTACCAAATAATAAGATTTACCCTATTTATATTGATAGAAATCAATATAAAAAAGTAAATCGATTGGAGCCAAGAAATATACCATCAAACCTCAAAGCATTTCTCGTAAAAAAAATAGATCATTTGAGAGTAGATGATACATTCCAGGTTATGCGTAAAGAAAACCCCCCGGATGATTTAGGTTTTCTTCAAGAAAAAGAAAATGTTACATTTTGCAAATATTATATACAATCCAGTGTGGAACGAAATTGGTTTGTTAAAACATCTGATTTATCGCACATAGAAACGTTTGGTCGCCTTAAGGAAAAGGATGAACATGTAAGTTCATACAGTTCCGAATCCGGATTAATGGTTTACGATTCCTGTTTATCATTTAAAAGATTAGGTAAATGGGAAGCCTGGAGAAACCCAAGAGAGATTCTGGAAGCTGGGTCTGAAGTTGAATTATATGATCCAGCGAGTTATTTTTCAGATAAAGATCAACGAAATGGTTTTATCGCGATTAAACAAGGTGATGAGATTAGGGATATTTATGTTCCTGATAAAGATTATTTAACTTGTAAAATAGATCAAACTGGCTGTGGAGAAGGAATTAAAGAGCCTGAGAATTTAGAACTTTCAATAGCAGATAGTTTAGGCTATCCCGCGTATAATATATATGGATTAAAACGAACATATGATTTGATTTTATTTTTGGAAAATGCAGATTTTATCAAGCCCTTTTCAGATGGCGATGCTGAAATTAGCTCATACAAGATTCCTTCCAGTACTCAGTTCTTCAAAGCAGAATATAATGTCCCTTCTTTTTCTCATTATGTTCCGCCGCAATGTACTGAAAAGGTAAATGATCAATGGGTTCCGGTATATACTGGTAATACTATGGTTTTAAAAATTGAGGAAGAAAAAGGGCCTGAAGGCTTGAAAGGCTATAAAGTCTCTATGGATGCAATATTGATATATATAATTGATGGAGCATCTCGATTAGTGGAAGGGACAACTTACGAAATTGTTTCAGAACCAACCATGTTTTGGTTGTCCGGGAAGAAAATTGATTATTCAGATATTGATGCCACTCCACAGGAAATAAGACCCTTCGCCGATGCACTTGAAACCGCAAAAAGCAATTTGGTTGGAAAAAGATATGAATTAGTCCATCAAGGCGGTGGCGGAAGGGCATTTCTGGTTGACTGTTCACCTGGCGGTATTAATATATCTTTAAAATTCTGGGTTTTGCAGAATGAGTTATCAGGTAATACAGCTATAGCAGATAATAAAATAAATTTTAGTGGCGGAAGCACCACATTAAAATATTATGAAGAGTGTCCGCTCACAGCAACAATGACTAACCATACTATAGTTGGCGCAGGTTCTGAGACATTGGAATTCAGTAACATTACAAAAACAGCAGTGGATCGTAATGATGATGAATACTACGGATTCAAACATGAAGCAGATATATTGTATTTGAAGAAGGACGATGCTTTAAGTTTTAAAGAGAATCTGCTGGACTGGGAAAAATACCTGACCAAGAATGGGAATGATACTGATGGGAATATTTTTTGTGACATAGATGGAGATATTATATCTGAAGGGACTATTACCACAGGGGAGAAGACTGTCTCTGAAGGTGATATCATCAACCTGATTGATAATAGCGCCAATAAAGATGATATTGGAAGAATTACCGGACGTGAATTAAAAACCATCTTTAATAATATGGATGAAGATGATAAAATAATTCAGGACATCAAGAAAAGTCTTAGAAGATTGGTCATCTCGCATCCTTTGGAATGGAATTCAAGCCTGTATGAAGGCTTTAAAGATAAGTTGAAAGAAAAAGGTTTTGAAAATGTACACACCGATTCTCAGATAACATTTCTGGAAAATTGTGCTGCGGCGACAGATATGTGGGATGAGCTTTCTGGTGTTAAAACAATTTCTGATTGTCAGGATCCTGAAAATTCGAAGAACCTTTGGTTTACACATCCAGTATATTTTATCAATCATCTGGATTTTGCCGGGTTGTTTGTATGGAATCCATATGCTAACAGGAAGGATTTACCTGGAGTGAAGGATACCCCGGGGTTTGCGCCAAGATTTAAACCTGAACCTATACAGAAACCGTCTAGTTATTATTCATTTATGGGTGCAAAATATGCTATAATCAGTGGCAGGTTTAATGCAGATTATTACGAAATACATAAAGATGAAGGTTATAAATATTATTATCATGAAGGTGTTGATTTTTCTGCGGAATATGGAACCCCGGTAGTGAGTTTGGTAAATGCAGAAGTAGTACGAGCAGGCAACTATCAAAGTACCAGTATGGGTGGATATATGATTTTTAAAGATCTAAGAAATCCACACAGGTATTTTGTTATTGTACACTTACAGAATGTTAATTTGGATCTGGTTGGAAGCATTGTTAAACCTGGACAACAAGTAGCAGAGATAGGTCGTGATGCAGGTAATGGAAGGGATGCCCAAGGAAACAATTTACCAATTTCCGGGCCTCATTTACACGTCAGTGTTGTAGAAGCTGATTCTGATGATCCTCAAGAAGTATATGTAGGTGCTCATGGATGGGGTGCTTGGTGGAGTAAGACAAAAAATGAGGACCAGAAAAAAGCCAAGGATCCATTTAATTATTCCATAGAATGGAAAGGAAGAGATCAATAAAATGACAAAGAGATATGTTCTATATAAGCTTATAGCAGTACTAATCCTAATCGTGACAAATTCCTTATTTTCACAAGAAAATTTTTATAGAGTTAAAAAAACCAATTATTATAGTGGTTTTGGCTATGTTTATCCTGTAAATAAAGACGATACTCTTGTAATGAATTTTTATGATTCCCCTGGTGATTCGCTTCCTGCAACTACTTCAAACCTTCCACTTGACACGAAGGATCCTCCTGGATTTAAAAAAAACCCACCATTTTCAGGATTTGTTTATATTTCCTATGAAGATTTAATAATACCAGGGTCAGATTCAATAGACCCGGATTTTCTAGAAGAAAAAAATTATATTTATGAAAATTTTGGAAATGGTCATGCAGAGCATTGGATACCTAATTTTTATTTTAAGCCAATTATTGAAAATGATATAAATAAATTAAAGGATTATAAAAAAGAGATACAAAATGTTGATTTTTATAAAATAGAAACCTTTATTTTAAATCCCATGTTTTTAGATCTGAATTTTGGCAGCGGTTTTTATTTTATTAATATTAAAAAATATTCACAAAATTTGTATCGAGTTGTTACCATACCTATTACAGAATCAATATCAGAATATAAAATCACTCCAACAACACTAATGGCCCCATTTGAAAATAAAAAACCGGTATTCCTCTATTTTTACCGAAATAAAAGCAAAATAAGAGTATATATAGAGGGGTATCAGGAACCCCTATGGGATTTAATGTTAGTAGATGATCAATATCTGGATATAATCAATAAATTTTATGAACGTGGTGGATGGACTTATAAATTCCCTTACACCAAATATCTCGAACCCGACATCCTGGAAGAATGGCCCACACAAACCCTGGATGAAATCAAAAAATACTTCTACAAAGAAAAACCTGATACACCATCCACAACACTGGACAAACCTGTGCCTCTCTATTCCATCCCCTTCAAATATGATGACCTCCAAATAAAAACAATTCCTGCTGATACACCGGTATATATCCTTGAATCGGGGAGCCATGCTGTTTTGAATGATATAGTTGCTCCCTGGGTGCATGTTGAACTGGAAGATGGAACCAGAGGTTGGTGCTGGGCTGGATTTTTGAAAGACTGGACTCCTGAAGCCGCAAAGAAAAGAATCGAAGACGAAAAACAACAGGCAAAAGTAATTGAAGAGGCTCGAATTGTGGCAGAGAAAGAGCAGCAAAGGCTGGAAGCAGACGCAAACAAGAATAGATTGGTTCTTATAGTCAGTGTAGTTGGCGGGGTGTTGCTACTTGGTGGTATTATTCTATTTGTGATTAAAAAGAAAAATTAACCGATGAAGAGTTGGAAAAAGGAATTGATGTTGTCAGCTGCCGACAATAATGTGTTAGGGATTGAAGAGGCAGAAAATGGTTTTTTCAAAAACCATTTTCTGAAACCCGGAGGCGCGAATTTTCCGCGCCGGAGGCTTTCGGAGCGAAGCGGAGCCACGTAAAGCCCGACCTGCCATGCCCCTGGGCGGCAGGTAACACCCAGAAAAGCATTATATAACCAATAATAACCTTCCATGTCTGATCCATCCAAGCCCTTTGTTCTGGGATCCATTCACACCAAACGCACCCTGCCTTATTTAAAGGAAAACCCTGACAACGACCAGAAATATATCCGCACCAAAAGCGGGCTCGAGATC
>JAFGWI010000204.1 GCA_016937215.1 Spirochaetales bacterium
AGTGAATTCACCTCCTGGGTGCTTGTTTTGTTGTTGTTAACTTACTACACCACAAGGAGGTATTTTTTTCAAGAGGTAAAAATCGCTTAGATTAGGTCTATATATTATCAAGATTGGCAGGGTCAATAGAAACTAAATAGAATTATTTGGCCCTGTGAAATCTTGGTAATTCCATCTTTATTCTATAATCCTTCAATTCTTTAAAGTTATTTCTCAGCTTCTTCGATCAACTCTTTTCGCTCTTCAACATTTTTAATTAATTTCTTAAGATACTTCTTGGCAAGATTGACTTCTTCCTTCCCTAATTCATCAACTTGTTTTGCAAGTTCAAGAAGCTTCATATTTCGGAACTCTGCGAGTGAATTTTTGCCATACAAAAGGTACTCCATAGGAACCCCAAAAAAATTGCATATCTTTTCAGCCATAGGTAAGGTCGGGATAATATTATCCCTTTCGTAAGCAGCCAGTGTATTATGGGAAATATCCATCATTGTTGATAAAGCCCGAATAGAATGACATTTTTTTTCTCGTAGCTCTTTTAAGTGTTTTCCAATATTCATGATGAAAGATAATAACATAATAGATTACAACAATCAACATTATAATAAACATTACTGTAGCGTCAATTAGGAGGATGTTTTGAATAATCAAGATTCTTTAAATCACTACATCAGTCTTTGTCATGAAAACTTAATGCAAGGCTCGCATTCCCTTTCGGTCTTAAAAAATCATGGAATATTTGACAAGCATGTGATCTAATCTATTCAATTAGGATTTGAAGATAGAACAATCCTAAACACAATAAGAGACAATCATGAATTGAAAAAGATCGCTACCAATTTAGGGTTAATTCAAGAGGAAAAGGAAATATATAGAAAGCATTTCTTGATTCCAGTTTTGATCAATTAAAAAATATTGAAAATATCGCCTTTATTAGTTTACATAATACCAAAACTCTTTTTCTTAATCATCGAGGCTTGTTTAATGGCAATTTTATAGCGAAACATGATAAAATCATTGTGACTAATCATCCCTTCAAAATCCGGCCAATCGCCAACCGTGACAAGGCTTATCTGGCCTATTTCAAATGCGATTTTCTGAAGGCAACCTTTTGTGTTGCCTTTCAGGATACCATTTTCGGAGCCTTGGGGCTTAACCGCTTTTCTGAAATGATTAAAACATCTTTCAGTACTAGTCAGGTTAAAATATCGGTTTCCAGTGAAAACCTGAAAATTAAAAGCCAGGCCCTGATAGATGAATTAATACATATAGAAAGGGAGGAAATATAAAAGTTAAATGATTTATAAGCGCCTACAGTTATTTTTACTCTTGTTGACAATACTGCGGCCAGGTAAACCGGCAAAGGCCAAAACGCCCTTGTTTTGGCCTTTGAACCTGTTTTATTACAGTACAAGTGAAACCATAGACGGTTTCGCTTGTGGATAGTAAGGGGGGGGGCGAGTTAAAAAGCATCATGTTGGGACCAGAAGATAAATTACCGTCAGTTAAGCTTTGTATCTTTTCGGACGATCTATATTATGAAAATGTGCCCAGTAACGAATTATAGTAGGCATAGGGATTGGAGGGGGCTTTGCTTGTTTTTTCAAAAACAAGCAAAGCAAGCCTGGAGGCGCGATTTTTTCGCGCCGAAGCCTTCAAGCCCCGCAAAGCCCGGCCCGGTGAAGCGAAGCGGAACCGGGAAACGCCCTTTGAACCTCACTTCTGCTTATTTTTAAAAAACATGGAAGCTCTATCCTTCGCGTATATGGCTGCTACTTTAAACTGTTAAAATATCCCAAAGCTATTGATTAAGTGGCCGATGCGTTTTATTCTTCGCTCATGCCAGATTTTAACGCTCTTTACAAAAACTGCAAGCTCTGTCCCCGCGATTGCCGAATCGACCGGACCCAAAATCAAAGGGGTTTTTGCGGCGAAAAGGACAAGTTGAAAATAGCCATTGCCTGTCTTCATCTGGGCGAAGAACCTCCTTTAAGCGGCGAGAATGGTTCTGGAACCATTTTTTTTACAGGCTGCACCTTGAAATGTGAATTCTGCCAGAATTGCCAACTGAGCCATGAAAGCCTGGGAGCCGAAGTCACCTGCCAAGAGCTGGCAGATATCATGCTGCGGCTGCAAAACGCCGGGGCGGCGAATATTAATATTGTTACCGGAACCCATTTCGCGCCAGGCATCAAGGAAGCCCTGCTTCTGGCGAAGAAACAAAATTTAAGCCTACCGATCCTCTGGAACACTTCAGGTTTTGAAAGCCTTGCGACCCTTCAATTTCTGGAAGATGTGATTGATATTTATGTGCCTGATTTAAAAAGCCTTGACAAGGAGATTAGCCGGAAATTTTTTCATCACTCCGGTTACCCCGAAGCTGCCACCCAGGGAATTCTTTATATGCTCAAAGCCAAACCCCTGATTTACCAAGGTGATTTGCTCAAGCAAGGAGTCCTGGTTCGTCACCTGGCGTTGCCGGGCTATATACAGGCAAGCAAGGATGTTCTTCGCTGGTTTGCCGATCATTTGCAGGGCAGGGGGTTGTTTTCCCTGATGTTTCAGTACAGCGCCCTGCCCCAGGACAATCTTATTCAGCCGCAAGGGTCTATTAGTGAAGCCGAAAGCCAGGAGCTTTTAAAGACACTCGATGAACTGGGCCTGGAGGAGGGGTTTGTGCAGGAACTTGAAACAGACACCCAGTGGCTCCCGGATTTTAACAAGCAATCCCCTTTCCCCCCTGGCTTCTCCCGAACATTATGGCATTTTAATGATGAGGACCGATAAGGGTCCCGTGAAAGGTCTGGTCGCTTAATATTTTTTTCAGGTTGTCAAGATCACGGCCCGATGCCATGATAACCCGGAGAGGTATTTCACTGGCTTTTTTACTGGCGATGGGGTCAAAGGGCACATTTTTGCCTGGTACCCATTCATGGCCCACAATATCACGGAAGCCCTTCCAGCCAATGGAATCAATAGGCGCGGCCTCTGGATTTTTTCGGGGATCATCGGTAAAAACCTGGGCAATATTGGAAAGATTGATTACGGTATCCGCCTTAAAACGCTCTGCCAGAATAACCGCGTCAAAATCGGTTGAAAAACCGGGTTTCCATCCAGCAGCCACAAGAACACGGCCGGAAAAAACAAAATCTGAAGTGGGATCAGTCACCACTTTTTCAGGGCAATAGCTGTAAAAAAGCTGCCGCATCAGTTCAGCGTTCAGATGAGTCGCGGCAATACCTATCCAGTCCTGGGCCTGATGGTCAGCACCAAAGCCCAAATTCAAATCGCTCATCACATCCCGGTAAGCGCTTTGGTACATACGGGCCGGCGCTCCGCCTCCGCAGACAAAAATCAGTTTTCGTTCTTGATCCTCTTCAAGATAGTTCAGAATCATTTTATAAAAATCCTTGATAAAAGGTGTATCCACCTTATCAGGGGCGATAATAGAACCCCCTAAAGAAATCACTTTAACCTTTGACATAGTCTCTCCTTATTGCAAGCTATGATAAAGAAAATCATAAAAAAATAAAAGCCGTGACCAAAATAAATTGTTTAAATTTTCTCAATGCGGTATATTATAATAATAGAGGCTCTTTCAAAAAAAAGGTTTTGAAAGAATCAGTAAAATTGCGGATAAGTTAATTATTTATTGTTGCCTGCTAATTGCCAATGTCAGGAATTTTGCAATTAGCTCTATAGGATATGAAATGTTCCTGCCGGGGAATTTTGTTAAAGCAGGAACAAATAATACTCCTGAAGGGATGGTGGGGTATCCCGGGGAGTCGTTATTTGGGGGACACCATGGATATTTCAGGAATTTTAAAAGACTGGGAATATGACCCGGACAATACAATCAGAATAGTCACCCTTGAGGACGAGAGGGAAGTCATTCAGATAAGGCAACCCTTAGGCATTGAACAATATGAATTGAATGGTCGGCCCGACGGGCAAAGGCCCTTTCAAAAAGAATCTGTGCTTGATGAATTTTTGGACAGGCTCGATTATTATAAAATACTGCGCTCCTCCGATGAAAATTTTGTGATTACCCACGACGAGTTCAAACAGCTTCAGGAAGAAGCCATTTTATTTTATTTTCGCTATATCCTCATGTATCAAATCGGGGATTATGAAAAACTGGAGCGTGATACGGCCCACAATCTTAAGATCTGCGAAATTGTTGAGCGCTATGTTGAAAACGAAAAGGACAAGGTCGAGATTCTTCAATACAGGCCCTATATGCTGAAAATGAATGCCATTGCCAAAGCCATGATCCAGATCCAGAAAAAATTCAAGGGTGTGGCCAGGGACATTCTTCGATCAGCCATCGATTTAATTAAAAATATACCCGAAATCGACACACCGGCCTTCAAAATGGAAAAAACCCGATCCATTGAAACCTTAAGCATGACACTAAAAGAACTTTCAGGCAGCGATCAATCCATTGTCGATAAGCTCCAAAAGGAACTGGAAGAGGCAGTTGAGGTTGAGGCCTATGAAAGGGCCGCTGTACTGAGGGACCAGATTCAGACCCTGCGAAATCAATAGGCGCAAAATCGATGAAAATAAGCCTGATTCAACTCAATAGTCTGGATGATCCGGAAGAAAATCTGCTCAAAGCATCACGCTTTATGGAAACAGCTTTTAACGAGCGAGCTGATTTGATTTTGCTTCCCGAATATTCAAACTATCTTGGCCCCTGGGAAAAAAGCCGGGCCCTGGCTGAAAACGGACAAAAAGACTGGGCCCGGAAACTGGCAAAACAATCACAAAGCACTAACACCCCTATTGCTGCCGGGCTTTTATACCGAGAAAATGATAAGCTTTATTCAAGCCTCTGGTTTTTTTTACCGGAAAAAGATTCAGAGCCCCTTGTTTACAAAAAGCTTCATCTTTTCAAACTGGACTGGGACAAAAATAACAGCCTGGATGAAAGCCGCTATTTTTCTGCCGGATCAGCACCCCTTATCTTCGAACATGCCGGTCGCAAATTCGGGGCCGCTCTGTGCTACGACCTGCGTTTTCCCGAGCTCTTTCGATTTTATTCAGCAAGAGGGGCTGAAATCCTCCTCATCCCTTCGGCTTTTACCCATAAAACAGGTGAAGCTCACTGGAAAACACTTTGCCAGGCCAGGTCCATCGAAAACCAATGCTTTGTGGCCGCGGTAAACCAGGTCGGCCCCTATGATGGCGGAGAAAGCTACGGCCACAGCCTGGTTGTCAGCCCCTGGGGGGAAGTGCTGCTCGAAGCCCCGGGAAAGGACAATGATGATAAAGAAGGGGTTTTTACAGTTGAAATCGATTTGACCGAGATCAACAAGGCAGCGGCAAGAATACCAGTGCAAAAACACCGGCGCCAGGATTTATTTGGTTAAAGGCCCCACAAGGATGCTGACATATAGTGAATGCCAATGAACATTCACGTCACCGAGCAATAAATGCAAAGCATTTATGACCAGAGGGCGCATAGCCCAGGCCATAGCAAAGCAAAAGCAAGGCCCAAAAAAAAGGCTGCCAAAGCGGACAGCCTTTTTTCAATCGCTAATCTAACAGACTAAAAATCTGTAATAAGGCCGACATAAACCTGAGCCACCAATAGGGCGTCAACGATATTCACGAGATTATCACGATTAACATCAGCCGCCGCCTCATTGATTTCAGTTATCGAACCAACATAATACTGAGCGATTAAAAGCGCGTCCACAATATTCACCATTCTGTCATTATTAACGTCGCCCAACATCGCCGAACCATCGATCACAATTCGCAAGGCAGCTCCAGTGGTCAGAGGAAGGTCCCGGGAAAATGTATCCAAAAACGAGGACACTTTCAAGCCAATCGTCGCCACACCGACGCTATCCCCTGCTTGCCAATGAAAGATTAAAATTTGCTGATCAACTCCGGGGCCGGTTCCATTAAGATCAAAACCTGTAATTTGCAACTGGTCCTTGTAAAGCGATACTGTTGTCAGAAAACCTTCACTACCCGCTTCCACTCCATTCATTCCGCGGCTTGTATCAGGAGCAATTAAGTCACTATCAAATTCCACTGTAAAGTTATAAGAGCCAAGAAAATCCTGCCTGGTAGAATAGAGAATCTCTGTTTTAAATTTGCTGCTTTGATATACATTGTTTCCAGGCCCTTCAAGGTATAAATAATAAGCCGGACAGCTTGGAATCAATTCATGCCATAGAAGTTCAATGGTCATATCTTTATCAGCAATAAAGGATTTGCTTTTTTGCGTGCTATTATAGTCACCATCAAAACCGCCAAAGGTATAGCTCATGCCGCAATAATTACCGACAGTCCAGTTCTCGGCAGTTACAGTAAAGGTTTCATTCTTGAAAAAATAATATACTCCCTGCTCCGCTCTCTCATAATTTGGGGTCACGCTATAACGCGCGTTTTCGACATTGGTTATAATCTTCACTTTTATCAGCTCAGGAACAAGTGTGGGAGTGGGTGTAGGGGGCATGGAAGGGCAGGACGCCGAGATATTATATTCGATAGTAAGATTTACATCATCGAAAACCCGAATACTCAAAATCTCTTCAGAAGCAACAGGCCCCTTTACCACATCATAGGGAGATTTTACCTCAACATATTGCCCCGTAACATCATGAATATAGCCGTAACTCACAGGCGGCGTGGGTATAGGCATCATGGAAGAAACCAGGCTGACATAGTCGTATAGTAGTACAGGAATCTCTATAATCTCTTCGGAATAACGATACGCCCCTTTCTCTTCCCCATTTACAAAAATAAAGTAATTTTGATAACCATAGAAATTGCAGCTCTGTGACCCGGGATTCAGATGGGAGCTGATATTTACAGTAAAGTTTTGCGGCGCGAAGGAATTATCTTCCGTCACATCAGGATCTCCCCATTGAGCGGAAACAGAAAAGCAAAGCAGTAACAATAAACTCACCAACCCTTTTCTTAACATTTTTTCTTACCTCCATTTTAATAATTCTCATTTGTATAGAAATACAATAAACAAAAAGTTCAATACTTCGACTGAAATAGACATTTTATATAATTAAGAACCACACAAAAAACGATTCCCTGACAATCCATTCCATGGTTTTGGGCGTTGCCTGCCTCCGGCAAGGCCGGGCTTTCCGAGGCTCCGCTTTCGCTTCGACCAAAAAGGCGTCGGCTAATCGCCGCCTTTTTGTTGTCGGAACCCATTTTGAAAAATGGGTTCCGCCCCTCTTCAATCCCTAACGCAGGGCCATCTTATTAACAAACAAATCTCTACAAAAAAAAAGCTGCCTGAACCAGACAGCCCCTTGATTCATAAAGAATCCTTGATAAATCAATAAATCCCCGGTGAATCCAAAACATACGCAGGATTACCGGAAGATTACTCACATTTTCAAGACCCGCTCATTATGAACATACTCTGGAAAACCAGAGCAATCATGATTTAAGGGCATTTTCACAATCGCGGCTTCGGTAATGAACAAGGAACACTGCCCTCAAAACGCGACACACCCTTAGCCATTGGATTTCATCTTCTTAGTATGCAAAAATCATGCCAATACAAATAACACGCCAAACAGCTTTAAAAGCCATTCAATCCAAGAATTAATTATAACCATTGCATAAATGCAAATCACCGTTTCATCCTTGCAATAATCAAAAAGATCAAAGCATAAAAAAACCAATCAAAGCCGTCAGACATAAAACGCGCTTGTTTATCCCCTTACAACTTAAAAAAAACACACCCCGTGGTCGGACGGGCAAAGAAAACCCTAAAAAGGATGAGCGGGGTGTGCTCTTAAATAAAAGGGATATGTAGCTCTTCCCAAATTCTCATGATCCAAAGGAAAAAACAATCAGGCTCAGCCTGATTTTTTGAGGTTTTTTTATACAAAAAGGCGATATTCTTTCTATTATAGTTGAAAATTTTATTGTTTTACAAAAAAAGGCTTCGAAGACAAGGAATAAAAAAAAGGCTTGGCTCATCTAACTATCGTTACTAATAAACCATGGCTGACAAAGCTTGTTTCTACAAAATGCGAGAAAAGCGTTTAAGGCTGGTGATAAAGCAGCTTGATCACCAACCATTTACCCATGATATTAAAGACTTCGTGTTCGTGTTACCTGCGAAATATAGCTTTCTTCCAGACCATCAAGAACCTTCAGCCAGTTAAGGAATTTTTCAGCTTCCTGCTTGTTTTCATAAGGACCGATTCGCACCCGGTACTGGGTCGCACCATTGATTTCACGGGTCTGGATCTGCGGAGCAAATCCATGGTCCTTAATGATGGCCGAACGGCTCTCGGCATTGGACTTTTTGGTAAAAGAGCCAGCTTGAATCCAGTATTCAGTCACCTTTTCCGATTTTTGGGGGACAGCTGTTTTTTTAGGAGCAGGGACTTGAGTAGGAACAGTTGTAGCCTTAGGGCGCTCGATCCAAGTGGTGGGCAAATCCTTTTTTAAAACCTCCCCATCCCCGGATTTCACCGATTCATTGGTATTTAATTCCTGCTTGTTTTCATAGATGGTTATATTGTTGGCGCCTGGTTTATCTGTGCCAGGCATGTTTGAACCAGGATTCTGTGAATTACCCATCATGCTTTGTTGTAAGTCCTCAGGGGATTTGGTGGCCATTGGTCCAACCTCAGGCGAAGAAACCCCGTATTCCAGGATTTCATAAGCCGGATTATCGGAATTTTGGTCCATGCTGACCTCAGCGGAATAAGGCATGGACACCCACAATCCGATGACAAAAACAACGATAAATAAAGCGCATACTGCAATAATAACTGATAAAATGTTTTTGCTTTCCATGAAACACCTCAAAATAAATCAAATCAAGGGGGTTATACCCTTTAAGCCACGACAAATAAAGCTATGGCTTCTCTTTAATTTATCGACAGAAATAAAGACTTGTTAAGACTTGTTTTTGGGTTTTTAAGGATTATTTTGGGTCTAGCATTAAAGCGCTTGCAACACTGAGCTTTGCAAGAATCATAAAAATTGCGGATAAGTTGTCTTATTGCCGGATAATCAGTTATTGATTTCCAACTGCCTGCTAATGGCTAATCTCAGGAGTTTTGCAATTAGCTCAAGTTGATTAACACTTTCGTAACTGCTAATGAATAGAACCCCAGTCCTTGCCTATTTCAGCGCTGACTCTCAGCGGAACCGATAATTTTACAGCGCTGGTCATTTTATTCATGACCATATCCTTTACAGCAGTCAATTCTTCCTCAGGAACTTCAAAAATCAATTCATCATGAACTTGAAGCAGCAATGCGGCCTTAAAATTCCGCGCTTTCAATTCCTTGTCAATGCTAATCATGGCGACCTTAACAATATCAGCAGCGCTGCCCTGTATAGGCGTATTGACCGCGATTCGCTCCTCTGCCATGCGCACAGTGCGGTTGGAATTTTTGATGTTCGGGACTTTTCTGCGGCGGCCCATAATGGTTTCAACATAGGCTTTTTCTATACCACCCTGAATTATACTGTCCTTCAGTTCCCGAACACCGGCATATTCATCAAAATAGGTTTCAATAAAACCCTCAGCATCGGCTTTTTTTATTTTCAGTTCCTTTGACAAACGAAAACCGGACATTCCGTAAATTACACCAAAATTAATGGTTTTACCAACCCGGCGTTGGGCTGGTGAAACCTCATCCTCGGGAACCTTGAAAATAAAAGAAGAGGTACGCTTGTGTATGTCGCGGTTTTCCCTGAAGGCCTCCGATAGTTTAGGGTCCTGGGAAAGATGAGCAAGAATCACCAATTCAATCTGGCTGTAGTCCGCGCTCAGGAGCTGGCAACCTTCGGCCGCGTGAAAAGCTGAACGGATTATGCGGCCTTCCTGATCTTTGATCGGAATGTTTTGCAAATTGGGGTCCTGGCTGGATAAACGCCCGGTTGCCGTTCGTGTTTGTATAAAATGAGTATGGATACGTCCTGTCTCAGGATGAATCAGAGCCGGCAGGGCATCCACATAGGTCGATTTCAGCTTGGTCAAAACACGGTGGCGAAGAAGCTCCCGTGCAACCACATCTTCATAGGCCAACTGCTCAAGTATGGCTGAATCAGTAGAAAAACCGGTTTTTGTTTTTTTTACGGGCTTCAGGCCGCGCTTATTAAAAAGCACATCCTGAAGCTCCTTGGTGGAACGCAGATTAAAAACAAAACCGCATTCAGCATAAACCCTTTTTTCAACCTCATCGATCTCTTTTTCAAGGATCTTCGAATATTTATCCAAGGCCTTTCTATCAAGACAAATGCCCCTTATCTCCATATGAGCCAAGACTTTTACCAAGGGCATTTCAATATTAAAAAACAAATCCTCCAGTTTTGACTCATTCTTTAATAATTTTGAAAACTTCTGGTAAAGCCGAAAGGTAATATCAGCATCCTCAGCCGCGTAGGCTGTCACTTTTTGAATATCATAATCTGAAAGATTGGTATTTTTTTCCGTAACCACATCTGAATAAGCCAGGGTCTGGTAATTCAGATACCTAAGAGCCAGATCATCCATATTGTAACGGCCATAATTGGCCTCAAGAACCCAGGCAGCGATCATGGTATCAAAATAAACGGAGGCCAGTGTAATACCAAAACGGTTCAGCACCTTGTAGTCGTACTTGATGTTCTGTCCCACTATCTTCATTTTTGGATCTTCGCACAATTCCTTGAGCCTGGATTTTACAAGCCCCGCGTCAAGGCAATTCACCCCTGTTGCCACAATAGGAATGTAACAGGCTTTGCCCTCTTCACAACTCAGGGAAAAACCAATGGGATCAGCTAAAAGCGCGTCGATATTATTAGTTTCCACGTCCAGGGCAAACACACCGGCTTTACGAGCCCCTTTGAGCCACTTATTCAGCTCCTCCTCGGTGAGCACCGTGGTGTAATCACCTGCTTTAGCTGAAGTCTCCGATTCTGCCACAGCCTGGGTCGAAGCAAGCTCGCCGCTTCCGCCTAGACGGTTATCAAAGGCCTTGATATCTTCCTCATGAAAGAGCTCCCTGGCTTTATCCGGCGCGGGTGTATGAAGAGCCAGTTGCTCCAGGGGAGCTGTATAAAGATCACCCTGAAAAAGAGTCGCCAGTTCCTGACTAAGCAAGGCCATATCCTTGCCGCGTGCCAGTTTTTCCTTCTGGCTCTTGGAAGAAATCAAATCTAGATTTTCATAAACCCCTTCCAGGCTGCCATATTCGGTTAAAAGGGAAATAGCGGTTTTTTCGCCAATACCACTGACACCGGGAATATTATCTGAACTGTCACCAGCCAGGGCCAGATAGTCGCGAATCTGGTCCGGACGAATACCCCGATTGGCAAAAACCTCATCAGGCCCCCAAATCTCAAAATCCGGCCCTTTAGACGGGTAAAGTATATTGATTTTGGAACTAACCAGTTGCAGCAAGTCCTTGTCCTTGGTGTAAATATAAACTGCGCGGCCCTCTTCTTCACAACGCCTGGCAATGGAACCGATGATATCATCCGCTTCATAGCCATCCATGCGGATGGAAGAAATACCCAAAGCATCAAGGAGGTTTTCAATACGGGGAATCTGTTCATGCAAATCCTCGGGCGTTTTCTCCCGGGAAGCCTTGTATTCTGGATACCTCTTGTGCCGAAAAGTCGGCACCTTAGAATCCATGATCACGCTGAGCAAATCGGGTTTTCTGGTATCCATGAGTTTAAAAAGGGACATAAAAAAACCGAAAATGGCCGAGGTATTTAGCCCCTTCTGGTTTCGAAGAGGACGCCGGATCAAGGCATAATAAGCTCTGTAAATAAGGCCGTAGCCGTCGATTAAATAAATAGGATCTTTCATTGTTCTAAATCTATCAGTGTTGGCTTTCCAATTTTGTTAAACACGCTTGTGCTTGGGCGAATGAAGGCGTTCTTCCGAAAACCATTCATATTTTGACCTATTGTAGACATTTTTTCCTTAACAAGCAATTGGTTTTTCTGTTCATGGCTTTGAATTTCAGCAATAATCTGGATTAATTCCTTGCTCTTATCCGCGACAGGAATGGAAACACAGGACCTTTGCATATCTTTTTCCAGGGCCAATCTGACGCGTTCAAGCTGCTCTAGACGCTTCACACATTGATTGGCCACTTGCTGGAGCCGCGCGAAAATATCCAGTTTATTTTCTGAAAGATTTATATGCTGCGCCTTGAGTGTTTGCAGGTAATTCCCCAGCTCCAGAAACTCTTCATCCCTGATACTCAGATAATAGGAAGCCGCGCCTTCATCGGTTTTCACGGAAAATTATCCGGCGATGTTGATTCCCCCGGAAACAGAGCTGGCCGCCGGTTTGGAATCAATCTGGGCCCAGGCTTCACGGAGTTCTGAAAGATGACGCTGAACCTCTTTTAAAGGCTCAATGTCCTTTTTCAGGTTTGCCTCCAGCAATTGCTTGTTCATATACATATAAAGACTAAAGAGGTTTTTCGCGATTTCTCCGCCCTCTTCAAAATTCAAGGAGACCATGAGCTCAGAAATAATATCCTGGGCTTTTATAATGTGATTATTAACAGCGTCAAATTTCTTGCTTTTTTCTTCGATCAAGGAAATAGCATTTCTTACATTTTTAATCGCGCCATCATAAAGCATGATGATCAGTTTACCTGGTGTGGCTGTTTTGATTTGGGTTTCTCTGTAAGCCTTTAGTCTGTTATTGTCCATGAGATTCCTTTTCCTCCCCTTGATAACCGTAGCTATTCCAGGCCCTTTGAAAACCATGCTGTTAATTCCAGGCAATCGAAAAAGCCGGATAGCCCTCTTCTTTTATCGACCACATCGAATCAAATCTTCAGCAAATTTCCAAAAAAAAATCACTTTTTTTCACTTCATTTTGCCTGTAAAAAACCATCAATCAGCACTACCTTGAACAGAGCCGCAATGGCTATCATCCTAATCAAATTGACAGATCATTAATGCTGTAAATTAAATGGTATCCTTTTCGCCATCAGAATTCAATAGCTTTTTTTTCAATTTCAATTTTATTTAAAAAAATCGGGTATTCTTTTTTTTATCCATTTAGTGGAATTTTCAGGGCGTTTCCTGATAAGCCCAGGGGCTTTCAGGCCGGGCTTTGCGCCGCTCCGGCTCCTGCCTTCGAAGGTTTCCAGGCTGAAATTATCAGCCTGGAAACGCTTTGGTTCGCAGGTTTTGAAAAACCTGCTCCCCCGGCTCCAATCCCTAACGCATAATTCATAAAACCGAAAATTGCTGATTCAGCGATACAAAAAACCCCTATTTCGCGTGATCGATCAGTGTTGAAACCTTGCTGATTTCATAACCCTGGCCTATGAGCTCATTAATAAGCAAATCCAGCTTCTGAAAAAGATAATCCTGCCTTTTACCCTCAGGCGTTCCCACCATGAGCGGAATTATTGAACCAGGCTTCTTTTCTTTCATTATTTTTCCAACCAGCTCAACCGAAGATAAATAAAGGGCGCCTTTCACATTGGAGTCCGACTCGGTAACCCAGTCCAAAGGATCAATATCGCGGCCAACATAGGTATATCCCATTTCCTTGGAAGCATTAATGATGGGCGTGTTCACAAAATAATGAGGCGCGTGCCAGAGTAAATCCAGGTCCTTGCCAGTCGCGCCGTAAAAATCATCTTCATTAATGGCCAATCCCAGTTTAATGAATTCCTTGTCCAGATCGTATTTGGAATCGGTCATGTTAAAATAGGAATAAAAAAGCGAAGCAATTTCATGCCCCGAAGCCACCACTTCCTTGACCGCGCCTGGATAGCGCTTAATGGCCTCACCGTTTATAAAAAAAGTACACTTCAGGTTATAATCGGATAACACGTTCAGGATATGGTTCAAGCCCTTGATGGAATCAATAAGATTAAAGGCAATAGCCACCTCCCGCCGCCTTATCCGGGAACCGTGGTTAAAAATGTTGAAATCAATGGTCTCATCTTCTTCGGGAAAAGCCTCGTACTTGACCAGGTCCTTTGTTTCAAAAAGAGGGGTTGTGCCATAGGTATCAACTTTGATATTCCGCACCATTATCATGTTCTCAAAGCCACTGTCAGCCAGCTCGGCCTTGTAAACCCGGTAGGAAGGGGAAGCCACACTGCTTTGCTTGGCTGAAAAACTGGCAACACTGGCCCAACCGTCCTCAGCCAGGTTTTTAGTGTAATACTGGTTTCCGACCTGGATAACGATCTTATCCTCAGCTTCGGAAAAACCAAATTGTGCTGGTTGCGAAACGCAGATAATCGCTGTTTCCCCGGATTCGCTGTTATAAAGCTCGGTATAATAATTCCCGGCAAGAATGATTTCATTATCAGATTTATAAATAGCCTTTAAAGGAGAGGGATGGCTGTGGGTCTTTTTTTCTGTCCACTTTTCATAATCCTTGATCACCAAGCCCGAAGAAGTGATGACAGCTATGAATTCTTCACTGGGTGAGAGTTCCATGTCCACAACATTCTTATCATCAGCCTGAACAAAACCAGTGATTTTTCCCTCGGTTGGAATGGTCATGCGGTAAATGCTTTTTTCCCGTGAACCCTTTATCATGCTTTGAGTCAAAATGGTTACTTTATCGCTTTTAGACCAAATTACCTTGGCGATTTTCGTGTTACTGGGCAAATACAAATAAGGCAGGGATTTCACCTCGCCAGTGGAAAGATAATCCTCGGTTTTGAGAAAATAAAAAAACAGGTTACGCCCTTCTTTGCTGAAAAGGATTTTATTACCATCAGGCGAAATCCAGAAGCTGTCAAAATTGGGATCATAGTCAAAGGGAATTTTTCCCAGAATCACACCAATTCGCAAAATATCCTTGTAAAAAGCCCGGGTAAAAAACTCCCGGCTGGCAATTTTGTAAACCAGCTGGCCTGAAACATAATAAAGGGTATTATTTTCCCCCCAGCGGATATTCTGGAGTACGCCCTTGCCTATTTTACGCAGGGACTCGGAAAAAACACGGTTTTCCTTTAAATGCTCAATGGAATAATAATAAAGTTCGCCCTTTTTACTGTAAACAACAAAATCACCTTCATTTGACCAAAGAGCTACGGGCTGGTCGATGGTCAGTTCAATCCCGCCGGAAATACTGTATTCCTTGTTGGCCCCAATATCAAAAAGGGTCAAATCACCATAACCGTGGACAGGGTTTTTTATATAAACCAGGTATTTACCATCAGGCGAAGCTTGAATCGGATAGATCTTTCCCTTTGAAATCTGGTAATTGGACAAAAAAGAGGTGAACAAATCCAGAGAAGTGAGATTTTTCAGGTTTTCATCTGTCCGGAACACACCAAAACGGTTTTGAATCTGAAACTGACCCGTGTCTGAAAGATACATAATGTTTTCAGGAAAAAATGACAACTGTGTCATGTTTTTTTTGTTCAAATTGGACAAAAACAGGGTATTGTAATTACCCACTCCTGGGCTTTCGGTCTTTAATTCAAAAAGGAGCAAATTCCTTGAGGACAGGTCCATATTTCCGAAACTTGTACTTGTTTCTCCATAACTATAAAAACACGCCATTAAAATAAAAATGATAATTTGACCGGTTTTAATCCGAATAGACATAATCTTCTCCTTGGGACCTGGTTTTAAAAGTTGATAAAAAAATAATATCTTTCGAAACCATTGATTCAACTCTTGCTTTGTCTTTTTTGCCCTTCATTTCTTAAAAAATTCAACGAAATTTGAAAACTTTTTTCAGTTTTCCTTATCATAATTTCGGCAATTTTTTACACATCTTCAATTTTTATTTCCGGGTTCACTTGAAATGCAAATGATGAAAACACTCTTGTCCCATTGTAATAATCAGCGACTTTCCTTGCCACTTTTTCCAATTCCAGCGCAAAAAACATCAGCTTTGCGGAAAACATGGCCCCTGAAAATTATCACAAAAAATAAATAGCATAAGATGTAACGTTTGAACCCTCAAATAGCTTTTATTTATAGAAATTAAAATATGGCATAATGCGGCAAACAGATAACCGGATAAACCAATTTTTATCCAAGTTCTTGCCTTACATGCTTCGAACCATAAGTTGATACAGGTCTAACAACCTAATCAGCTGTAGTCGAAATCGCTTAGGCATAACAGCAAATCTAATTCTCATTTGTTGTTATGGCCCTCCAAAAATTCAGGAAAGAGGTTGTTAGAGGAATAATTAAAGCAATGGTTCTTGATAAATTGATTCTTTTATGACAGTTTATGCAAAGTAATTAAATTAATGCAAAGTAAAATTTTGGAGTATTCAAATAAAGATGGTAAACGAAAAAGGGCGGACAGTCAAACTTGACCTGGAAATTGCCCGCAAAATTCAATTCAGTATGATGCCCAAGGAATTTCCCTTTCAGGATTTTCTTGAAGCCTCGGGTTTTTGCCTTCCCATGGCAGAACTTGGCGGGGATTATTACGATATTTTTAAGATTTCCGAACAGGAAGCCGGCATATTGATGGTTGATGTCTGCGGCCATGGTGTTGCCGCGGCCCTAATTACAGCAGTCGCGAAAATCTCTTTCCGAAACCACGCGAAAAGCGGTTTAAGCGCCAGTGATATCATGAATCGGGTAAACAGCGATATTTACCGGACTCTGGGTGAGTTTAAAATTCATTTAACCGCTGTTTTTTGCGTTCTTGATTTAAATAACAACACACTGGAATACTGCAATGCCGGACACAGCGAGGTTCTTGTGCTTTCTGCTGATGGCGAAACCAGAACCCTTGAGGCAAACAGTTTTTTCGTGGGAGTTATGGAAGATGTGCAGTTTCATTCCAGTACCATCGATTTGAATCCCGGCGACAGGCTGGTTCTTTATACAAAGGGCATTCCCGAGGCCCGGAATCCTGATGAAGGCATCTATTCTTTCAGCCATTTTATGGATTTTCTTCAAAAACATCGCAGCCAGCCGGTTGCAAAACTCACGCGTTTAATGATTGATGATCTCAACACTTTTTGCAAAAGTCATGAAAAAAAGGACGATCAGACCTTCCTGGCAATCGATTTTATGGGAAACCCCTATCCTCAATTGATTTTTGATTTGAATCTTATGGAAAAAATTCAAAAACACCGTATTGACCTTACCTCAAAGGATGATGAAAAATTCCTTTATTTTGAGGAGGAAGTGCTCAAAGCCATTCATGTTTTACAGGATGCTAATTGCAGCGAGGCAATCGAGATTCTAAGCACTCTGGAGCAGGACGCAAATCGTAATGAGGATAAATACAAGATATGGAGTTTACTTGGATACGCCCATTATCTTAATAAAAATTATCTTTTGTCATTGAAAATCTGGAAACAAGCTGCGAAGCTTTTCCCCTTTAACGATACCATAAACAGCAATTTACAGATTCTGGAAAAAATCAATCGAAAAATACACAGAGAAATCTTTTTACGATAAAATCGTAATATGCTGAGGATCAAGGGAAGCCAGAATTTCTATTGACCTTTTTTGCCAGCCGAATTTTTCATTTATTTTAAAATAAATTCTGTTTTCAGGCTTTCGTTTACTTAAAAACGCGATAAAGGATGAAATGGCTCTTGAATTGAGGTAACTCAGTTCCGTTAAATCGATGATCAGTTCTCCGGGAAAATCTTTTGCCACCTGATTAAAAAAATCATTCAAATAGCTTTCAGGGTTTAATCCGTCAATCTCACCCTGAATATAAATGGTATTTCCCTTCATGTGAAACCATACTTTTTCGTTTTTTAATGCATTGATTTTCATATTTTTCTCTTTGTTAAGTTTATCTATGATCAATGTACTGCTGTTTCTGTGAATTTTCAAGTTTAAAGCAAAAAAACCCGCTATTAAAAGAGAGTTAACCCAAGGGGATCAGGATATTCCTGGCCAGTAAAGGCTTTAAACTGAAGATAGGCTTGCTCTTTTAACATGCTTTCTCCATTCAAAATAGAGCATCCCGCTTTTTGAGCTTGCTCGAGAAACAGGGTAAGGGGCGGTTTATACACAATATCATAAGCCATTTCATGGCCTGAGTAATGATAGGCTTCTAATGGATTCATCTTCTCAAGAGGCGCCATGCCCATGGATGTGGTCTGCACAATAACATCGCTGTAATCCTTTATACGCTCGATTTCATCAAGACCGGCCGACTGCATTTGCCATTCCCTGGCAAGTTCATCTGCCCTTGCCTTTGTCCGATTTACCACAAGAATTTCCATTCCCTCTTTTTTCAAGGCAAAACAAACCGCTTTGGCTCCCCCTCCGGCACCGATTACCGTAGCCCTCCTGTTTTTGAGTGTTCCCTGGAATTGCTTTTTCAGGGGAAGGAGAAAGCCCATGGCATCGGTATTATAGCCAGTCCACTGATTAGCCGGCGAGAGAACCACTGTATTGCAGGCCCCTATTTTCTCAACACCCTCGTCGCTTTGATGAAGATATTTTCGGACATTTTCCTTGTGGGGAATGGTCACTGAAAAACCCCGGATATTCAAGACACGAGCTAATTTAAAAAAATGCTCCAGATTATCCACTTGAAAGGGCACATAGATTTTTGGAAGATTAAGCATTCTAAAACCGCGATTGTGAATTTTAGGAGACAAACTATGCATAACCGGATTTCCGATAATTCCATAAATTTCGGTTTCAGAAGTGATGCTTTTAAAATTGTATATTTTAGCCAGGCTTTCAGGATCAAGCTGCCCGGGCGCGGCTTGTTGCTTGCTGTCAGAGCTGTAAGTAAGCATGGACCCCAATTTCACGGCCAGCACACGCGAGGGAAAGCCAAAAGAACCCATAGCCAGAATAATTCTGTCACCCGAGCCCAGTTCTTCAGCTGCTTCAAACAGGGAAAGCAAATCTTCCGTGGTATTGGCCATAACCGCTGCTTTGGGTATTTCCTTTGCGTTCCGCGGCAGTTTTCTTATACGTTGGGCAAGCTCATGGGGGATCCCGGTAAAATCATGAAAAGAGCGAATAATGGTCACCCCTTTTTTTCTGACATGGGCTTCAAAGTCATTATCGGAAAAATCTTCTTCCAGATCGATATACTGAAAAGCTCCTTCCAGGGCTTTACGCATAAGTTGGATTCGAAGCGCTTCACCTTCCTTAAAATGGCCGCCGTCAGCGGGTTTTCGGAATGTTAAAATTATGGGTTTTCTGATTTGTGATGGAAGGCTGTGAATCTTTGGCCATTCCTCCGGGGCCAGAAAATCGGCTCTGAGTTCCAGTATATCGCAATAGTCACTGTATTTTTGATAAAATTTAATGTTGCCATCAATGGAGCTTTCGGTTAATACCAAACAAAGCATTGATACTTTATTCATAAGCGGATTTCCTTTTGCCACGCGCCTGAAACTTACTTAGCAGCCATGAATGAGTCCTATTCAGACTGTGTCTTATCATAACCCGGCACATAAGAAATGTCAATTAATGACAGGACCAAGTCAGGGCAATCGCATTAAAAGAGTAATGTTTCAACCATTCTGAACGCAGCGGAGCGAAGTGAAGAATCCCAGTTGTCTAAAATCGTGTTGATTCGCAAATAAAGTGTTTGCATGTATGAAATTACGAGATGATCGATGAGACAGGATAGATTCTTTATGGTTGCAGAGGCGAGCAATAAAGGCTCCGTATTTATTGCTCGGCGACGTGAATCCTCATTGGGATTCACTATATCCCTGCGTCCTAAAAGAATTTCGCCTGGTTTGGGGCTGTTGTTTGTGAATACAATTGGTCTATGCCAAATGAGATTCTTCGCTTTGCTCAGAATGACGACGGGTAGCAGCTTAGAATGACGACGGGTGGCAGCTCGGAGTGACAAAACAACTAAAAAAATTATAATGCGATTGCCCTGGGGCGGAATCAGGCGCTGTCCAGGCTTGATAAAGAGGTAGTCATGGGCCGATAACAAGGGTTTTTGGTGTTTCGATTTTTTAATCGATAGGGGCTGAAGAATCGCCCTTTCTTGATTTATTTTTTTTCGAAGATTTTACCCCGAGGCTCAAGGATACCATTAAAGGCATTGGCCTTTTGGTGATTTTTCAAAGTACTGACACAGGCTGGCAGAGCCATGCCGCGCGTTAGGGATTGGAGGGGTGAGGAGGTTTTTTTCAAAAAACCGACGAAAAGCTTTTGGCTGCGTTTTCAGCAGCCAAAACTTCAAAGCAAAGCGGAGCCGCGAAAAGCCCGGCCTTGGACACCGGAGGTTCCAAGGCAACGCCCAAATAAATAGCCCTTCTGAAAAAATCATCGGGATTTTTTTTCGCAAGGCATAAAAACTGACCAAGCCGTATTGACAAAAAAAGAAATAAAGTTAAAGCTGGTGTTTGTAATTTGTCAAAATCACTGAAAGAATGAAGGGTCAAAAGGCTTTGTTCTCTGGAAGTGAAAAAGTTATTTTTTTTCCGTAGATAAAAAAACAGAAGCATTTTTTAAAGCATTTTATAAAATTCGCGGTATATTAAATAATGTAAAACAAGGAATGAAATGAGGCAATCCTC
>JAFGWI010000205.1 GCA_016937215.1 Spirochaetales bacterium
AATTATCCGGCAAAAAACGCTTTGGTTTGCAATTTTTGATAAAATTGCAAACCATGCCTCCTATCCCTAACGCATTTTTAGTCAAATGGTAATTCAGCTAAACAAGTACGGATAGTTTATAAAGTTGTTTTTAAAATATCATACCATATCCCATGCCAGCCAGAGTCGACATCGTCACTACCAGCCCGACATAGACCAAGGTCTTTTTTAAGCCCAATTCTCCTCCGATGACAAGAATTGATGGAAGTGACAGAGAAGGCCCTGCCAATAACAGCGCAAGGGCCGGGCCTTTGGCCATACCGGCCCCAATAAGTCCCTGCATAATGGGTACTTCTGTTAATGTGGCAAAATACATTAAGGCTCCTGAGATCGAAGCAATAAAATTGGAAAGCAATGAATTGTCGCCTACCAGCCGGGCTATCCACTCTTCAGGAATCAAGGCCGCGTGACCTGGTCGGCCCAACAGGAATCCGGCAACCATGACACCTCCAAAAAGCAAGGGAAGTATCTGTATCGCGAAATCCCTTGAGGCAACCACCCAGTTTTTTAGCTCGTCTTTTTTAAACCAGAGGATAAGTGAAATAATCAGTATTACAGCAAAAACACCTGTTATGATGTATTTTGCGTTAAAGATAAAATCCCAGACAGCCAGTTGACCTTTGGAGGGTGCCCAGTTGATAAAAACAAGAATACCTACCATTGATAACAGATAAATTACATTTTTCCATAAGGGCCGTCGGTCATCTTCAAAGGATTGAAACATTTTCTCATCGGTTAGTCTTTTCTCGTCATCTTTTTTGAAAATCAGGTGCATTAACAAACCAATAACAAAGGCAAAAACAACCGCGCCCACAGCACGGGCCATACCGATTTCCGGCCCCAGGACTTTAGCCGTGAGAACGATGGCCAGAATATTGATGGCCGGGCCTGAATAAAGAAAAGACACAGCAGGGCCGATTCCTGCTCCTTTTTTGTAAATTCCTTTGAATATTGGTAAAACTGTGCATGAGCAAACCGCGAGAATGGCGCCGGAGACCGATGCCACGGAATAAGCTAGGAACTTGTTTGCCTTTGGGCCGAGGTATTTAATTATTGACTGTTGGTTCAGAAAAACCATGATGGCGCCCGCAATAAAAAAAGCTGGTACAAGACAGAGGAGAACATGTTCCTTGGCGTATTCTGCCAACATCAGAAAGGCTTCCTGTATGGCTGAACCGACTTTTGGGTTTGAAAAGGGAACAAGAAAGGCAAACAGGAATATTCCCGCCAAAATGAGCAGTTTGAAATTAGGGTTCTTGTACCATTTTTCAGCCATGTTATATTTCTCCCTTAATTTTAATAGTAAGCTCATTAATGATTTCCGGGGTTATTTCAGTTTTTCCTTTATCAACACCGTAATCTGTTGTCTTGAAGTGCTTGTAGGGAAGCCCGAGTTCGTCGAATATTTTTTTACCGCAGGCAACAGGACATCCGTCTATTACAATGTTTTTGCTGGCTGTTTTTGCCGATTCAACGAAACCGGAGAGCCCTGCTCCAAGAGCCGCAAGGCAGGTCATGCTTCCGCAGCCATCTTTCATGATTTTTCGGGCGACCTGGTCAGCCAGAAAGCCTGTATTAGCCGCGCCTGAACAGGCATATACCAAGGTTGTCTCTTTATTATTACCGCAGCAACATCCGGCCATATTATATGCCCTCCTTTTGAATGAAATCCTTGATTTGTTCGGTGGTCAGAACTTTGCCGACACTCTTTACGTTTTTATCAATCGCGAAACCTGGGGTCATCATGATTCCATATTCCATGATTTCATTCAGGTCCGTGACTTTTTCGATTTCGAAATTATTTCCCAGTTCCGCTAACGCTTTCCGGGCATTTTCTTCCAGCAGTTTGCACTTGGGGCAACCTGCTCCTAAAATCTGTATTTTCATAAAACACCTCCTTAGTGTAATGTATGTATTTGTTATGCTGTCCAGGAAATCGTGATTCGAAGCATTAGGGATAGCAGGCAGGTTGCGCCAATTTTTAAAAATTGGCGCAACCAAGCGTTTTCTGCCGGATAATTTCCGGCAGAAAACCTTCGAAGCGATAGCGAAGTGCCGAATAGCCCGGCCTGCCGGAGGCAGGTAATGCCCAATGAATTCCGCTAAACAATTGCTAATGTTTTACTTTCCATTACCCTCTGCTGAATGATTATGCAGAAGGAAATAGCTTTCCTGTTGTTTGTTGTAAAAATGCTTAATGGTTTTATGGCCAAATAAGCTTGAATAACCCATAGTTATTGAATCATTTTTCCGTTAATTCCATGATATTTTTACTAATCAATTTTCTGTCATCTTCTTTCAAGCATGCTGTTAAAAGAAAAGCAATAATGATGATTCCCGGAATATCCACCAGTAAACGGGTAAGGGCGAATCTGGGGCCAAGGCCTGAGTATTCAAAAAGAAACATGGGAATTTTCGTCGTTGACCACGCGCCTATGAAAATGAAAACATTTCTTAAACTCGCGCCTTTTTTTAGAAAAACCGCGGAAACCGGGAAAGCGCCATATAACGGGCCCGCGGCAAAGGATCCTGCAACCAGGGACAGAATGATTCCTTTTAAACCTGATTTTTCCCCCATGAATTTGACCATTGTTTCTTTGGGAACCCACACGTCCAAAAGCCCCAGGAGCACAAATACGGGTGGTATGACGATGAGCATTTCCTGTAAGCTGTAAAGAGTTGTCTCCAATGCGCGTTTGCCGAGTTCGGCATTCAAAATAAAAATGATGATAGATGTAATGACCGCGATTATAAAAAACAAATATCGTTGAATTATTTTTTTCATAAGGAACATACCCATCCCAAGGCAAATGCCACAATAAATGAAAAGACAAAGGAGAAAAGATTTCTCACTAGCGAAGCTTTGATGCCAAAGTATTTTTTTTCCACCGGAAAAGTAACAACACCCACCATCATGAGTGTTGAAACAAAGGCGCCGATCTGCATATATCCGGCGCCGTTTTTCAAAAGTAATGCCGCGGTAGGGAAGGCGATAAATCCCGGGATAAGGGTGACAGAGCCAAGGAGCCCGGCAAAAATGGTTCCTGACCAGCCTGAGTTCGTACCAATGAGCCCCGAGATGGTTTGAGGATCGAGAAAAGCCACGAGAATTCCGACCAAAACAATGATCCCGAGAAACTGCGGGAGGATATTTTCAAAGGCTTTCCATGCTTTCTTTAATCCCTTTATTGTTTTTTTTCTGTCCATCAGTAATGAAAGAATTAAAAGTATCACTGTCAGGGAGTACAGGAGAATGGTAAATATCATTTCAACCCCTATTATCCCGCGGTATTGGCAGTTTTTCCTGCGTCGCATTGCGGTTCATTCAGTTTGCACTCCTTGAATAAAAAGCATGTTTTTTTACATATCCAGACAAGCATTAACATCACTGGCACTTCAATCAATACTCCTACTACCGTGGTCAATGAGGCGCCGGAGGACAAACCAAATAGCATGGCAGAGGTGGCAATAGCGACTTCGAAATGGTTGGACGCGCCTATCATGGATGCCGGGGCCGCGTCTTCGTAGGACAGTTTGAGAAGGCGTGAAAACACAAAATAGCCTAGGGCAAAGATAAAAATTGTCTGGATAAAAAGAGGAACCGCGATCCAGAAAATGGTTAGGGGATTGTTGATGATAATATCACCCTTGAATGAAAATAGTAAAACCAGGGTAACAAGCAGGGCAATGATGCTGAGAGGTGTCAGAAAATGAAGGAATTTTTCATTAAACCAGTCGATCCCTTTAGATCTTATAATCAGTTTCCGGGAAAAATATCCTGCCACAAGGGGCAAGGCAACATAGATTCCGACTGAAAACAAAATGGTTTGCCACGGAATGGGCATGGCATTCACCCCGAGGAGGAAACTGCCTAGTGGGCCATAAAGAAATAGCATGGTAAGGGAATTTACAGCAACCATTACAAGGGTTAATCCGTCATTGCCCTTGGCCAGGTATCCCCACATTAATACCATGGCAGTACAGGGCGCGATTCCCAGAAGAATCGTGCCGGAAACATAGCTTCGCCACAATTCAACGGTTTCTCCGCTTTTGATGATTTCTGTACCGGGAAGAAAATCCTTAAACAGGAATCCCAGAAAAAAAGTGGCAATCAAATACATGGTAAAGGGTTTGATCAGCCAGTTCACCCCAAGGGTCATAAGAACTGGTTTGGGTGTTTTCCCTGCTTTAATGACTTCGGAAAAATCGATCTTCACCATGATGGGGTACATCATGAAAAATAGACAAACCGCGATGGGAATGGATACCTGATACACGGAAAAGGAATCGAGTGTAACAGCAAGCTGGGGAGCGATTTTACCAATAAGGATACCTGCTCCGATGCAAAGCAATACCCACAAAGTCAAATATCTCTCAAAAATATTCAGTTTTTTTTCTTTCTGTTTCATAAGCGCCTTTCCTTTATTTCACGGCTTCTATGGAAGCTGATGAAATGTATTTTTCGATACCCTGCATCCAGGTTTTTATGAATTCCTTGCTTGCCGGATTTGTGTTGATTTTGATATCTACAAAACCTGTAAGCTTAAGTATTTCTTCCAGTTCATGAACCGGAGTTGCTCCTGCAATGCAGGCTGAATAGGCGGCCATGTTTTTTTTGATTTCATGGGGAAGTGTTTTTTCAGCCACAATATCTGAAATGAAAAGTTTGCCGCCTTTTTTCAAAACGCGATAAGCTTCCTGAAAAACCCTGGCTTTATCTGGTGACAGATTGATCACGCAGTTTGATATGATCACATCTATCTGATTGTCGGCAACTGGCAGATTTTCGATTTCACCCAGCCGGAATTCGACATTGGTAAAATCATTTTTTTCAGCGTTATTTCTTGCCTTGCTTATCATTTCCGGAGTCATGTCCACTCCGATGACTTGTCCCTGTGGGCCGACCTTGCGCGCGGCAAGGAAGCAGTCAAATCCGGCGCCTGAACCAAGGTCCAGAACAACGTGTCCCTGTTTTAATGAAGCCATGGCAAGCGGATTACCGCAGCCAAGTCCGAAATTGCTCTCACCCGGTATGGAATTGATTTCCTCTTCCGAATATCCGAGCTTAAGTGCTGTCTCATCATGATCGGCTGTGGAACAGCATGATCCACCGGAACAGCAACTCGAAGAACTGACAATTTTAGCGTATTCATCGCGGACATGTTTTCTGATCGTATCATTTGCTGTGATTTTGCTTTCGTTATCCTGTTTCATTTATGAATCCTCCTCACATTATTCTTTAGGCGGTAACAAACATATAGACGGCCGCGGTAATTATCAGTACACCGCAGATTCGCTTTAACCAGATAACACCGCCCGATTTTTCGTTCCAGTTTAAAAATTTTCTCACAATTTCTGTAAAGGTTCCGGCAAGTATGATTACAAGACAATGGCCGACCGCGAAGGCGAACAGTAATAGAACCGCGTATAACAGGTTTGTTGAAGCCATGTTAAAAACGATTCCAAGCATGGGTGCCATAAAGGCAAAGGCGCAGGGGCCCAGGGCAATTCCAAAAATAAGCCCGATGAGGAAGGCTGAAAGGGCCCACTTTTTTTTGATGATCGGCGATACCCCTTTTTCCAGAAAGGGGAGCCTGATGATATCCATCATGTAAATACCGATAAAAACCAGAAATACACCAACAATATAATTTCCGACCCCGCCTATATCTCCCATGATCCTTCCCAGCAGGCTGGTAACAAAACCAATTATGCCAAGAGTAATAAGGATTCCAAGAGCAAACATGGTTGATAAAAAAGCGGCCCGTGCTTTGGTGATTGTTTCCCTGTCGTTGATAAACCCCACAATTAATGGAATGCTTGCCATATGGCATGGACTCAGTATCACACTTATGATTCCCCAGATGAATGAACTTAAAAGGGCAAGCCACCATGATTGATACAGCATATTGGTTAATGCGGTGAAAAACTCTATCATGTTATTTTACGCCTTTCATCTTCAATACTTTCACAAGTTCCTCCTTTGGAAAAAAACCGGTATGACGGAAATATTCATTACCATCTGAATCCAGAAAAACCTGGGTTGGAATCGCCTGGATGCGGTATTGAGACGCGTAGGGCTCTCCCTCTTTTGTCCATACGTCATGGAATACGACTTTTACTTGGTTTGCATATTCTTTTTCAATTTCTTCCATAATTGGCTGCATCATTTTACAGGGAATACACTTTACTGATCCCAGTTCAACAAAGGTGACTTTATGATCGGTTGAAGTATTCTGGATTGCGCTATTTTCAGTTTTTTGATTCTGTGTTTTTGTGCAAGAGAGGATTGCAATAAGCAAAAAAAGCATTATAATTCCCGGTTTTCTAATATTCAACATGAATTTTCCTCCTGAAGTAAATTACTGATATTTATTTAGCAGATATACTTCGACATTATCTGCCACGGGCAGTCCGAGGCTTTTGCCACTCCGGTCTTCGCCTCCAAAGGTTTTTGCGGGAGCCATAAATTCCCCCTATTTATTACTCGGTGATATGAATGCTCATTGGTATTCACTCTATACGCTCCGCCATGCCTGAAAATTATCCACTAATAAGCTAATTGATTCATAATTTGAATAGTCCCTCGAAACTTTAGTTTTACAAGAGCGTCAATTGTATTGAAAAATGCTTCTTTATTCATAGCTATTTGGTAAAATAGCCATATATGAATCTTTTGTCAATAATTCTATTGACTATTCATGACAATTTTGGCAATTTTACCATAAAGGAATTATGATGACAGAGGATGAGAAAAACCGAAGTGAGGCCCGCGCTAAAATACTAAAGGCCTTGGCACATCCCTCACGGATATTCATTGTGGAAAAAATCAGGGTTAAACCCTATTGCGTATGCGAGCTTGCTGAAATGATCAAAATTGACCAGTCGACAACTTCAAAACATTTGTCAATCCTGAAAAACGCGGGAATTATTGAGGATAGAAAAGAAGGCACTACGGTTTATTATTCGCTAAGATGTAAATGCATCATGGATTTTATTGGTTGCATTGAAAATGTGATCCGTATGAATCTTGAACGGGACTTTTGGTTTTTAAAAGGAGCTGACAACAATGAATAAAAAAATAAGCCTTTTGTTTTTATGCACTGGCAATTCCTGTCGCAGCCAAATGGCCGAAGGCTGGACAAAGGCATTGAAAGGTGACCTGATTGATGTGTATTCAGCAGGTATTGAAATTCACGGCTTGAACGAAAACGCGGTTAAAGTCATGAAAGAGGCCGGGGTGGATATCTCCGACCATAAGAGCAAAAATGTCCTGGATTTTCTTAAAACAAAAAAAGAATTTGATTATGTCATTACTGTTTGCGGCCATGCCAATGAAACCTGTCCGGTTTTTCCCGCAAAGACAAAACATATTCACGCGGGTTTTGATGACCCTCCCAAACTTGCCGAAAACGCGAAAACAGAAGAAGAGGCGTTGAATCATTACAGGCGTGTCAGGGATGAGATACAAGTTTTTGTAAAAACTTTGCCCGAAAGTTTGTTTTGATACAGTGACCTTCGGTGAGTTTTTTAATTGTCTGTAAAACCGGATTTTATGAATTGATAAAATTGCAATAAAAAATATTGTATTTGTTTAGCTGGTTGTTACGTTGGACGTTTCCTGCTTTCATTTCATTACAGCAGACCAGGCTTTCCATAACTCCGCTTCGCTTCGAAATCCTTTGGTTGCATTCGCG
>JAFGWI010000206.1 GCA_016937215.1 Spirochaetales bacterium
AACAATTCTAAATGTGAACCATTCTGGATTAAATAAATTCGACCGATACTATGAAAGTACCCTAATAATCGGTCACATTTAGAATTGTGGCTGATTCTTTGAAAATAAAGTGCAATTCGTACAATTTTTACTTAAATTGAGAATTGCTGGGATGACAACGATTAATCCGCTATAGAAAATATTTTAGCTGATAAAAAATGGGGGGAATGGTTTTTAACAGAATTTACACCCCAGGCAACGCCCAAAAATTCATGAGCTGAACATATACAAATAATTTAATATCCTATAAAAAAAATAGAAAAGAGGATTTTGCAGTTCACACGTTCCTAATTCAAAAATGATCTCAAAAATATCTTTGCCCTATCCGGTCCAGCATCTCGCTGAACTCCACCCCGCTCAAGGTTTTATCAGGAAAAAAATGAATCCCGTCCGGCACTTCCATGATTTCCCTCTCAACCAGGATCAACACAGCATTAAAATAGTAGTGACTAGGCAGCACATCAGGGACAGGGCTTTCCAGATTGTTTTTAAGAAACTGTTCAGAATATTTTGTAAGAATATTCGTGTCATTTTCAAGATAAGCAACGATTCGAAGCAAAAAATAAGCAACATTTTTTCTTTGACAGAGCCTATCCAAAACCAATCCAGTATCGTGAAAATATCCCCCCTTCATCAAATCCTGAAATAATTTTTCCGGCGCTGTTTTTTTATTGACCGAAATATTGTCAAGAAAATCGGTCTGCAACAAGGTCAGCATCACCATGTCAGAAACAGTTAATTCACTTTTTGAAAGCAGATCAGCTGCTTCAAGGTTTTTCGGAGGATTATAGATGAACTGGTAAGCCAGATCACGCTCTGCTTTAAAATATTCAGTATATTGTAAAGGCAGGAGCGAAAAAGCTTCATCAAAAAAAGCGGCGGCCTTTTCAAATTCACCCTTGGTAAAATAAAGCCTGGCCAGGAAGAAGCTGATTTTAGCTGTTGAACTGGAACTAGCCAATCCAGCCTCAAGCTGTTTTATTTGGTTCTCAGGATTATTTTCAAGAAAGGATGCGAGAATATATGCACTTTCCTCCCTGGCCGACAATAAGCGAATCTGCTCCAGGGCAGCCCTCACCCCCTGTTTGTTACCCTTCAGGTTTTCGATTTCACCCAATAAGCCGTAAACCGATGCCTTGTACTCCTTGTTCAGCACCTCATCCTTAGCCATTTTTAGGGCCCGCTCTTCAGCCTCGAGCAAAAAGGAAGGGTTATTTTTTTGCTGATATTCGAGCAACAATAAATCGATTTGTTCGATTTCCTTAAAATCCCGTGTGTCAACTGTGCTCTGAATCACGTTTTCAGCCAGGGTGGCGCAGCCAGCAAAGATAAAGGCCGCGAAAATCAAAGAAAAAATATATCGCATAAATCCGGCTCCTGAATAAATATCTTTATATTATGAAGTTTAACCCGAAAACCTGAAAAATTAAAGGGCTAATTGCAAAAGTCCTGACACTAGCCATTACAAGGCCGTTGCAAAATAATTCCACTGGCCTTCTCACACACATGAAAGCCATGCTTAAAGTTAAAGTTCTTTTTGGGCGTTGCCTGCCGCCCAGGGGCTGGGCAGGCCGGGCTTTTCGCGGCTAGTGGCCTCCTCGGCGCTGAAAACGCGCCTGCGGGGTCCGTGAAGCGGTTTTTGAAAAAACCGCTTCACGCCGCTTTAATCCCTAACGCGGAAAAACGCGGGACAATGTCAGAAAACCTCATTCCCTTACTTGTCCAGCGTGTAGGCATATATATGATTATCAAAACTTCCGGTCACCATTTCAATTTTCCGGTCAAAATTCAAATCACTGAAAGCCGGCTTCATGCTTCCCTTGACTGGAAAGCCTGGCAGAGGTTCCAGATTCCGGCCTAGGCCAAATATCTGATTTTTTTCACCGTAAATAAAAATCTCTTCAATACCATCACCATCAAAATCAAAAAGAAGCATACGGTTCTTTTTGCTGCTGCCAGAAAGCACACTTTTCTGTTTAACAATCTCTCCTTCAAGGCTGATCAGGCTCAAACTTCCTTCAGCGCTCAAAACCAAAATCCCCTTTTGCGCCGTGGAACCCGTGGAAGAATCGATTTTCATGCTAATGAGCCATGGATCAGCATAATAAACACCATCCAGATCCAGGGGAAAGCCCGGGGCTTCTTCACCCTGGAGATTCCAGAGATTCAATATTCCCGACTGAGTCAAAAAAACAAGCTGCTCTTTGCCTGGCTGGTTTTTAATAAAAAAGGGCGAACAGTAGGATATTCCCCCACCCTCCCTGGGCCAGCCGCTTATAAGCTTTCCATCCAAATCAGCTAAATAGACATTTCCCGAAAAACTCTTCGGGTAAAAGGCCATGTATTTACTTGAAAAAGCCGGGGCAGTGAGCAAAGGAGAATTGAAATCAAAGGGATAACTGTTTTCAAGGCCCTCTCTGGTCAGAAAAAAAAGCTTTTTCTCGGTTTCAGAAAAAAACACCAGAGCCCGGTTATATTCCACAGGGCTAAAGCTTCCCTTGTAATTCGTAATGATGGGAAAAGGGTCTACTGACTGAGCATCACCTGTGAATTGGTAAAGCATTCCCGATTTGGCAAACACGAAAATCCCTGGGGATTTACCCGATGGTATAATGATATCGCTATTATCTTCTACCGGCGCGCTAAAAATCTCGTCAGAAGCCGGGTCCTGCACAATCAGTTGGTTCTGCTTATTAATATACACAAACTCAGCTCCCCCTGAGCCCCTCACATCTGCAATATAAACAGGGCTCTTTATTCCTTCTTTCACCTCTTTAGGAAAACCCGGATAAGCCAGGGTTTTGTTGCCTGCTATGCCCTTCGCGGAAATACTTATCTGAATCTCCTGTTCTTTGAAAAAAATGGAAAAAACACCACGTTCATACAACTTCAAAATATCATTCAACAGACTGTTTCCCCTGAGCATGGCTGGCATACTGGAAGCAAGGTTATAATACATGAAAATATTGGCATTTTTCGGGGTGTCTCGTGTCACCTTTTTATAAACTTCATCCCGCACAATCACGCGGCTCGATTTATAATCATTCACAAGGCCAGCCAGGCTCTCTGCATTGGTAGAAAGAAAAAGATAATTCCCCTGTTTCACATAATAGGGAGTCTCGATGCCTTTCACAAACAAATCCACAAGCCCCTTTAACATATCGGGGAATTTAACCCGGCTTATCCGCACATCATCGAGAACCAGAGAGGAATCACCGTCAAGCATAATGGATTGGGTAATGGCGTCCAATGCGGCATCCAGTTTGGCTGCATTACTGATTTTTATGAAAATAAGCGGTTCCTGAAAACCTTCCATGGTAAAAATACCCATTTCGTTTCCTACCCAGTCAAAAATCAACTCATCAGCGCTCTTTCCCAGAAGGAACTGGGCAGAGTCATTAATGCTTTTCAAGGTTTTGCCAGAAGGCCCTTCCTTAAAGTAAAGAAGAATTTCAAGAAGGGTCTTGAATGATTTAAAATTCACCGATGTATAAATACTGGTAGAATCGGGTAAATAGGGAATAACCTGCAGGCTCGCCGGGGTATAATTCAGAAAATCCTTTAGCTGGGAATGGGTGGTTTCAAAATTCGTGTAAGCCCTTAAAAATATATCTTCATTGGAAATGCTGAAAGAAAAAGCGCTGTAGCCGTTAAAGGTGATTTCACTGAAAATTTCCTTAAGCTCATCATTATCAGCGGCAATGGATTCAATAATACTCGCGGTGTTCACGAATATTTCCGCAAGGCCGCCTGTTTTCAGCTTTTGTTGAAGTGCCATCAGATCATTGTTGCTTTTTATATTCCCTAAACTGCTTTTCGCGGAATAACAGGCTTCAACCTGTTCCTGTTTGGTGGAAACCATGATAAGGTTGTTGTTAATGGAAAAAAAGACATGCTGCTTATCATCAACAGGATAATCAAAAATAGTAAGCTGACCTTTTTGAATGATGTTCAAATTAAAGCCTTTGACACGAATAAAATTATTGGCCAGGGGAAATAATCGTGTTGCCAGGCTCAAAAATCCAGGATCAAAAATCATGATTGGAGTGTTATCAGAAGAGATGAGGATATCTGCTTTTACTTTTAATAAAAGTTTAAAAAAGGGATTTTTGGAAAACTCATTTGATTTAAAATCCAGCAACGCCTTTCTTATGGCTTTAAGATCAGACGATGATGAAAAAGCAATTTCCGCTGCCTTCAAGTCGATAAGATTTTCATAAATATCCCCAATGGAATTGACTTTACAATAGAATAGAAAATTATCCGGTAAATAATCGGCTGAATTCTGATGGGAAATAAAATAATACACAGTTAATCCTGCCGCGAGAACAGCAATGATAATAACGAAAATCAGAAGGAATTTTCCCAGAAATCCCAACACATTTTTAACAAAACCCATTATTACACCTCAAAAATAAAAAATCTTGGCCAAAGTACATTCACATGACCGACCTGAAACAAACCGATTTCATAGAAACAATAAAAAAAATGGCTCCATGAAAAGGATTCCCGATTTCATTGATAGATTATACACAAAAAACCGTAAAATTCAGGTATTTATAAAATGATTGCTTCAAATTATCCTAATTTTAATAAAAAAAAGACTATTGCTCTATATCATTTTTCAGGAAAATCCACTCAATTTTAAAAAAATAAAACCCCAATCACTAGGGGGTTTATCACGATAACCACATAAATCAGTTCTGTTTTCACTAAAAAATCGGGGAATTCATTCAAGAAAATAATCGCTATATGTATTCAACTGGGCCTTTTTATTAATCCCAGGCCTATGAAGGAAAAGATTTACTGCATAATATTTACGTGAAAAATAGTATAAAAAAATCAGCCTAAAGGTCCCCTTGGTTTATATTCAAACACAAGCTGGCCTGGCGCTCATTCTGAGGAAGAACAGCGAAGTCTCAATTTTATCTTGATTAGCTGATTGAATATAAACCACAGATGTCAACCGATTTTCACAGATGTTAATATCAGGATTCAAACTCAAACCATGAAATTTATAAATCTCCCCTATTCCTCGAAGACCTAGCGCTCCTACAGCCGCAACCCCCAATTTTGTTTCATCCGTGTTCATCCGTGGTTCCAGCCCCGGCACTAACACCCTTACTTTGACGATTCAATCTGTAAGACATCCCAGATTCTTCGTCACTTTTCTTCCAACAGCTTGGTGTCTTGCAAAATTAAAAATGGGGGGAATCGTATTTAACAGAATTTACACCCCCAGACAAGGCCCCAAAAAATAACAGGATAAATGAATCAGCTTTCTGTATATTTCAACAGTCAAAATCAGCGAAAAAGCCCACATATTTTCGGGCGATCAGCAAGGCGTCAATAATATTCACAGCGCTGCTGCAATCCACATCCAGACATAGGGGCAAGGGAATATCCACACCCGGATCTACATAAAAGCGGGCAGCCAACAGGGCATCGACTATGTTTACCTGGTTATCGCCATTGCCATCTCCCTTTAAGACACAAACAGGAACGGGAGTCGGTACTACATCGGGCTGGCTGGCCATATATTCCCTGATCCAGGTCAGGGCCGGGCGTTCCGTACCGTCAACATTCATGATATGGGCATTGTTTCTCCAGTGGTGGCCTTCGAGGTAGCCCCATAAAGTGATACCAGCCACAGCGGGATGCTCATAAAAAATCGGGAAAAGTTCGGCGTATTTGTCTTTTTGTTCTGTTTCAGAACGCATCGCGATGTCCAGTTCCGTCACAAAAAGCGGGACACCGGCAGTTGCCAGTTCATTGGTACGGCTGATGATAGCATCCACATTAATGTTCTCAAGACCATGGTTTTGAATACCAACGCCATCGATAAGCTTTCTCGACTTCAAGAGATTGATGAGCTTGACATATTCCAGCACCGGGGTCCAGCCTTCTATGACATTATACTCGTTTATCAAAAGCTGAGACTGGGGGCAGTATTGCCGGGCCTTTTCAAAGGCCCAGACCACCCAGTCCCATCCTGTTTCACCATTTCCGCCAATGGCATTTTTATAAAAAGGAGGCGCGTGAAACATTTCATTCACCACAACAATGTAATCAGTGTCAGGATAGCGCTCACCATAGAGGCGTATCCACTCTTCAACTTCTTCCTTTTGTTCGGAAGCCGGCAAATTATTGAGCCAGCCAAGCCCGGCGGAGCCCCAGACCAGAACGTGTTGGGTGTAGGGAAAGCCCTTGTTTTTGCACCACTTGTACATGGCATCGATAGTGCTCCAGTTCATCCGGTCACGTTGCGCTTCAACAGACTCCCATTTGCCGCCATTCTCGGCTGTGGCCTGGTTCCAGTATTCCGAAAATTTGAGCGGCTCGCTGCTGTTGTACCAGATGTTTCCCAGCCACTTTGCCTTTCCCTGGGCCATCTGGCCAAAGGCTGAAAAGGCGGTGAGGATCAGGAGAATGATCAAAGCAGCGCGGGAAAATAAAGCCCTTAGTAGATTTCCAGGCCAGTTTCTTTTGTTTTTCTGTGGTTTCATGTCTTGCCTCCGTGATATTTTAATAACAGCCTCTGATATGTCCACAAAGCAAGATAATTTTTAGAAGCTTCTAATTTATTTTTCAAATTATATGAAAGACCTTGGGCCCTGTTCGCTGAAAAATCAGTCTATTGATCGATCTTTATGATAACATAGTTAATGGTAAACCAAAAGTAAAAAATCCCAAGACTTTTCCCCAATGAGCCGCAATTGTTTTAGGTGCAGTGATAAAAAAAGAGGCAGCTCCAAAGAACTGCCTCCCGATTTTATTAACAATAGCAAAGACTCACAGGCTTTTAGCCTTGCAAGCGATTTTTTAACCCGGCCAATTGTTCCTTAATAGCTTCAGGAAGCTTTGGCTCAAAACGATCAAGATGTTCCTTGATTTTTGGAACTTCTTCAGACCAGGCCTTTTTATCGATGGTCAGGAGCTCTTTCATATTACCATCAGCAATATTCAGACCGCTCAAATCCAGGTCATCCGCTTTTGGCATATAGCCGATTGCTGTTTCAACAGCCTGGGCTTTGCCGCTGACCCGCTCGCACATCCATTTTAATACGCGGCTGTTCTCGCCATAACCCGGCCACATGAATTTACCGTTGCTGTCTTTTCTGAACCAGTTAACGTAAAAAATCTTGGGTGCCTTGGAACCGAGTTTTTCACCCATGTCCACCCAATGCTGAATATAATCACCCATGTGGTAACCGCAAAAAGGAAGCATGGCAAAGGGGTCCCAGCGTAAATTGCCGACCGCGCCGATGTTGGCAGCTGTTGTTTCAGAAGCAGCGATTGAGCCCATGAACACACCATGGTTCCAGTTAAACGATTCATAAACCAAAGGCACCACTGTGCTGCGGCGGCCGCCGAAAATAAAAATATCAATAGGCACACCCTTTGGGTCTTCCCAGTCATCGGCAATAACAGGACACTGACCAGCCGGAGCTGTGAAACGGGCATTAGGATGAGCGCCGGTTTCCTTGGAGGTTTTGCCGTTCCAGGGATTACCTTTCCAGTCAGTTGCCTTTTCAGGAGTCGGTGTATCCATGCCTTCCCACCAGATGTCTCCCTCTTCTGTTACAACACAGTTGGTAAAAATACAATTCTTTTTAATGGTTTCCATGGCCATAGGATTGGAATGATAGCTGGTTCCAGGGCCAACACCGAAAAAACCGGCTTCCGGATTAATGGCATAAAGGCGTCCATCAGAACCGACCTTCATCCAGGCAATATCATCGCCAATACACTCGGCTTTCCAGCCATCGATGGTTGGTTCCATCATAGCCAGGTTGGTTTTACCACAGGCACTTGGAAAGGCCGCGGCAATATGATACTTCTTTCCTTCAGGACTGATGAGCCTTAAAATAAGCATGTGTTCGGCCATCCAGCCTTCTTTTCTGGCCATATTTGAAGCAATTCGAAGGGCAAAGCATTTTTTACCCAACAAGGCATTTCCGCCGTATCCTGAACCATATGACCAGATTAGGTTTTCTTCGGGAAAGTGGCTGATATATTTCTCCTCAATAGGAGCGCAAGGCCATGGTTTATCTGTCTGCCCTGGTGCCAAAGGCGCTCCAATAGAATGAAGACAAGGTACAAACTCGCCATTTTCTCCCAGCTCATCCAAAACCCTTGTGCCCACACGGGTCATGATATGCATATTGCACACAACATAGGGCGAATCGGTCAGCTCCACACCAATTTTGGATATAGGTGAACCCACCGGCCCCATTGAAAAAGGAATTACGTACATAGTTCGGCCCTTCATACAGCCTTTGTACAAAGCCTTCATGGTATCCTTGAGTTTAGCCGGATCCTCCCAGTTATTGGTTGGCCCTGCATCATCCTGACTTTTTGAGGAAATATAGGTTCGTCCCTCTACCCGGGCCACATCACTGGGATCGCTCCGAAAATGGAGACTGTCTGGCCGTTTATCAGGATTCAGGCGTTCAGCCGCACCCTTTTCCACCATCAGATTGGCAAGAGTATTATACTCATCCTGGGAACCGTCACAGTAATGAATCTGATCGGGTTCGCACATGTCTGCAATTTCCTTTATCCAAGCCTGCAGCTTCGCATTTTTCGTCATCTCAAAATCTCCTAAAATTACAAAATTGAGGCAGTATAAAGATAATTATCCAAAGTGTCAATTATATGGGTTTAAGAAATGATATATATTATCTATTTTATGATATTTAATTGGCCAATTTAATAAAATTAACTGATATTTAAATTTAGCGGGACTTAGCTGTTGCCCTGGGGCATGGCAGGTCGGGCTTTTTTCAACTCTGTTTTGCTTCGAAATACTTATACTGCATCCAGGAACAATAAATGCGCGCTTTTATGACCACTTCGACGCCCATAAAGGTGCCTCCGGGTTTCAGGCAGCCCTTTTTTGAAAAAGGGGCTGCCTGCTGCTCCAATACCTAGGGCAGGACCTGGTTCTCGAAGCAAAGCCTTGGAAGGAAAGTGTTTCTACTGATGAAAACCTATATAATAGTGGGCAATTTGCAGGGAATCTTCAATTATTTTTCGATGGTTCGGGATAAAACTGGAAAAAGGAGTAAAGGCTCCTTAAGTTTCGCGGCCAGGGATGGGAGGCAGCCCTGTATTTTTTTCAAAAAACACAGGGCAACATTTTTTCCGCGATAATTTCGCGGAAAAAATGGTCGAAGGCGGGAGCCGGAGTGCCGGAACAGCCCGGCCCTGATGAAAGAAGCCGCGGGAAATGGGGCTTCTTGGTCATGGAATCTTTTTTTTAAGTTCTTTTTGCCCTTCTTTCATCAGGGGGACGCCCTGAATATAATTGTCAAAAAATCTCATAATACCATTCACTGTTCACAAAAGGATCACAAAATGGGCACATATATAGGATATACTGATACAAAAATGATATAATATTGAACCATAAAAAATGTCTTTGCCATGATATGTTATTGTTTATAAAAGGTTTATCAACAAAAGGCTTTCATTACAAAATGGTTCCAGGAGGTTTTATGTTCTTTTCTCGATCAAAAAAAATGCTTTTCATGGCCATGCTTTTAGCGGTCTTTTTCTTGCTTTTACCGCTTTCAGCAAGCGCCCAAATTCTGGGTGATGTTAATAATGACACGCTGGTGAATATTACCGACAGTCTGCTCATCGCCCAATATTATGTAAATATTGAACCCGCGGTATTTTATCCGGAGTACGCTGATGTTGACTCAAATAACATGATCAACATTGTGGATGCTCTTTTAATCGCGCAGTTTTACATAAATCTGATTCCGGAACTTCCAGGTCATTTGCCCACTGACCCGACACCAGACCCAAATGGAGAAGGTACCTTGATTCAGCTCAATGGTAATTCCATTTCCCTTAATGGCAGCGGCGCGATTGTGAATGGTTCCAATGTAACGATCACAGATGCTGGTATTTATACCATCAGCGGCAGCTTGAATAATGGCCGAATTATTGTTGAAACCGATGATCCGGCTCTTGTGACAATTAACTTGAATGGTGTTAATGTAAAAAGTTCGGTTAACTCGCCTTTAAGCATCATGAACGCGCCCGAGGGTGTTGAAATTGTGGTTATGGAAAACACCACAAATTATCTCAGTGATTCTTCAAATTATATTTTTGAAGGTGATGATGATGAACCCAATGCCGCGCTTTTTTCTAAGGACGATATGGATATTTCCGGTAAAGGCAGCTTGATTATCAACGCCAACTATAACGATGGTATTGTGACCAAGGACGATTTGAATATAAAAGACGCGACCATTGAAGTCACGGCTGTGGATGACGGTATTCGCGGAAAGAATTCCATAGAAATAAAGAGCGGCGCCAATATCAAGGTGACTTCCGGCGGCGACTGTTTAAAATCCGATGACGATGAAGGGGGTTTGGTGGAGATCAAAAAATGCACCCTTGATCTGACCAGCACTGCGGCAGACGGTATTGACGCGGCTATCGCGGTAACCATTACCAACGAAGAGGCTGATGTAAAAATCCTTTCCGGCGGGGGAAGCAGCAGAACTCCCAATGATACTATTTCAACCAAGGGAATCAAGGCTGGCGACAGTATTATCATCGAAGCTGGCATCATTGTGGTTGATTCTTCCGATGACGCGATTCATTCGGGCAATACTATCAGCATCAGCGGCGGTTTTATCACTGTTTCTTCCGGTGACGATGGTATTCACGCTGAAAATGTACTTGATGTAACTGGCGGTGAAATCAATATCCTGACGAGTTATGAAGGCATTGAAGCCATTACCATTAACCTTAACGGGGGCAGCATGAGTGTAACAGCCAATGATGACGGAATCAATGCTGCCGGCGGCGCGCGAAACCAGAGTTTTCTGAATGTTAACGGCGGTTATTTTGTGGTTCATGTTACAAATGTGACGCCTCAGGGAAGCACAGGCGGCGACGCGGTGGATTGTAATGGCATGATTACCACTACAGGAGGCACTCTCCTTATACATGGCCAGACAGCCAATGTGGACAGCGCCATCGATTATGATGGGGGAATTACCAATAATGGCGGTTTTATTGTTGGCGTTGGTTCTTCCATGATGGCCATGGCAGCAGGGAGTAACAATTCCAGGCAGAACACCTTGCTTTATAATTTTGATTCAAAACCCAAAAACACTCTGATCAATATTCAAAACACAAACGGAAACAGCCTGATGACTTTTTTACCGGACAAGGATTTTTCGTCTCTTACATTCAGCTCACCTGATTTACAAAGCGGACAGAGCTATAATGTTTATTTTGGCGGCAGTTATTCAGGAGGCACTCAGAAAGATGGCCTTTATCAAAATGGAAGCTATAACCGTGGAACCTTAGGCACCACTTTCACTGTATCCGGCCTTTTAACCACCATTGGTGGAAATTCCGGTTGGCCATGGCCTATGTAAACTGATTTATTATCCACTGCTTTTACGGCGTATTTCACTTATGAAATACGCCTTTTTATTTTCAAGACTTTTTCAATAGCAGCTAGGTGCACCTTCATTTGCCGATTATTTCTCTTTTTTGCAAAATAATGGCGCGATTTTAATAAAAATAATACATGTTTTTCCCCTGTCCGCAGAAAATTCATGTTTCAGCCCGGTCAGCGGAATAATGCGTCAAAAATTTTGATTTCTTTCGGTAAACTCATATACTTAATAAGAGAAGTTCCCTATGATTAAATTAAAAGGATTCACTGTAACAGAAGAAATATACAACAGTTACAACTCGGTCATATTAAAAGCAAAGCGTAATTCCGACGAAATGCCAGTAATCATAAAGCTATTGAACAAGGATTATCCTGCTGAGCAGGAACTGTCCCTCTTCAGGCGGGAATATGAAATAACTAAAAAATTGCGCGGCCCAAATATTATCGAATTATACGAATTGCTTAGCCATAAAAATACATTGGCCATTGTAATGGAAGATTTTCAGGGAATTTCCCTTCATGAGGCCCTGGAAACCATTGAAATCACTTTTAGTGAAAAGCTTGATTTGGCTCTGCAAATGGCTGCCGCGGTGGCCCAAATTCATGAGAAAAATGTAATTCACAAAGACATTAATCCTTCGAATGTCATTTGGAACCGCATTTCAGGAAAATTGAAAGTGATTGATTTCGGGATTTCAACAGAACTCCAGCGTGAAAAAACCCATTATAACAATCTTGATATTCTAGAGGGGACACTGGATTATATTTCACCGGAACAAACAGGAAGAATGAACCGGCCTGTTGATTATCGAAGTGATTTGTACTCCCTTGGCGCCAGTTTGTATGAAATTTTTACGGGAAAGCGGCCCTATCAGTGGAATGATGAAGCAGAAATCATCTATTGCCATATTGCCAAGGAACCACTGGATCCCAGGGAACTATCACCGGAACTTCCCCCTGCCCTTTCGAAGATCATTTTAAAGCTTTTATCCAAAGTCGTGGAAGAGCGTTATCAAATGGCTTTGGGTTTGAAATATGATCTGGAATATTGTAAAGAGCAATATTCAAAACAAGGTAAGATAGCCGATTTTATTATTGGACAAAAGGACATTTCCGATCGTTTTCAAATTCCTCAGGAGGTTTACGGCAGGGAAGAGGAAATAGGATTTTTGGAAAATTTATTCACCCAGGTTACTTCTGGAGATTCCTCGGTTTTGATTGTGGATGGCCATCCTGGTGTGGGTAAATCCACATTGATTCATGAAATTCTAAAATCCATAGCCATAAAAAAGGGTTATTTTATATCCGGCAAATTTGACGGGCTTGAAAAAAACATTCCCTATTTTGCCATTATTCAAGCCATAGAAGGGCTGATTAATCAAATTCTTCTGGAAACCGACGAGAAGCTGGCCCTTTGGAAAAAAAACATCCTTGATGCTCTCTCTCAAAACGCACAGGTGATCATCGATTTGATACCAGCACTGGAACAAATCATCGGTCCACAGCCTCCTGTTATTGAACTGACACCACTGGAATCTCAAAATCGCTTTTTAATAAGTTTTCGGGAATTTATAAAAGTATTTGCTCAAAAAGAGCATCCCCTTGTAATTTTTCTTGATGATCTGCAATGGTGCGATTTATCAACACTGGAGCTTTTGAATTACCTGGTCAAATCAACTGAAGTAAAATACCTACTCTATATTGGGGCTTTTCGTGATAATGAAATTTATAAAGACCACCCGATTGTTCATTGGCTTGAGGGTTTAAAGGAAAGAACTGATAAATCGAGAAATAAATTAAATCATCTGGTAATTGGGCCTTTGGAAAAAGCTGCTGTAAATCAATTATTGGCTGATACCTTTCATTGTGAAAGTCATGAAACAAAGGCCTTAAGCGATTTAGTATATCAAAAATGCGAAGGAAATCCTTTTTTTACCAATCAGTTACTCTATTCGCTGTACAAAATGGGGGTTTTTAAATTTAATGGCATAAAGGGTAAATGGGAATGGGACCTCGAAGAAGTCGATCAATTCAAAATCAGCGATAATGTCGCGGACTTGCTCGTTCATAGTCTACAGTCGCTGCCAAAGGAAACCTTAACACTCCTAATGTACGCCGCGGCTATTGGCAATCAATTCAGTCTAAAAAGTTTGATCATGGTGAATGATGAAATGGAAGAAGAGACAGGGAAACTGTTGTGGTTAGCAGTTGAAAGTGAAATCATCTATCCTTTGGATAAACAATACAGGCTCATGAAGTCAAACCGTAAATACAAATTATCAGCTTCGGTGAATATCAATTTCGCATTCCAGCATGATAAAATCCAACAAGCTGTTTATTCTCTGATCCCGGAAAAGGATAAACCTCGGTTTCATTTAAAAATAGGCATACAATTCCTGAAGGAATATAAATGCAACCAAAAAAGCGGTAATATTTTTAATCTTGTGAATCATTTAAATAAAGGCAAAGAATTAATAGACCAAAATACTGAAAAAATAGAATTAGCTAATCTGAATTTCCTAGCTGGTCGTAAGGCCAAAAAAGCAACAGCCTTTTCTTCGGCTGTTAGCTATTTTGAAACAGGCATTAATCTCCTCTCAGAGGAAGACTGGGATTATGTTCCTGACGAAAAGTTCAAGCTCTATCTTGAATACGCTGATTCACTTTTTCTAAGCGGTAATCTAATGGGAACGGAAATTCTCTGCGGTTTCTTGTTTAAATTAAGCAGTAATAAATTTGACACAGCCATGGTCCATGATCTAAAAACCAGGGTTTTGGAATTCCAAGGCCGATTTTATAACGCCATAGATGAAATACGAAAGAGTCTTTTGCTTATTAATATCATTCTGCCCCAGGACCCGCAGGAGATAAAGCTAAAAACAGAAGAAGGTATAAATATTATGATAAAGGGCCTGGGCAACAATCCCAGGAAGGTTCTGGATAATTTACCCATAATGACAGACAAAGAAAAAATGCTGGCCATTCAGCTTCTTTACCAGCTCGTTCCTTCAGCTCGTCAGTATGATCCCCCTCTTTACACTCTGGCCACGCTGATGATGCTAGAACTAACCCTCAAATTCGGCACCACAGCCTATTCCAGTAAGTGCTATGTTGATTGCGGTGTTATTCTTTGTTCTCGAATACAAAATCATAGAACAGCCTATAAGTTAGGTGAAGCCGCCTTTGGGCTTATCACAAGACACAGGGCGGAATTTATCAAGCCAGCGGTTAATTTTGTTTTCCCATTTATTTCATATTGGAATACCCATTATTCCGAAGCCCTTGAATATTACGAGATTGCCTATAAATACGGACTTGAAACAGGCGATATACAACACGCCGCTTATTCCCGGTCTCACAAATTACATTTATCCATGTATGTGGGAAAAAATTTATCGGAAATCAAAAGCCAGATCGATCAAGCTATGCATTTTCTCACTGACTTTCAGGTTGCCATGCCCATTCAATTGGCAAGAACTATCATTTTTTTTATTGATAAATTTCAAAGCAAACCGATAAAGGGTAAAAATGATGAAGCCCAATTCAAGGAGGCTGATGAGGATTTAATTGAAACCTTAAAAAAAATTAAAAATATTGTTTATCTTGGCCGGTTTTATCAATATAACACTTTTTTCCATGTTATTCATGGTTTATTCAGTGAAGCTGAGAAATGGAATACATTGGCAGATGAAATTATTGAAGCAGCCCATGCCGATTTCCCCCTGGCAGATCATTATTTTTACCAGAGCCTTATTCTCCTGAAAAAAATAAAAAAAGTAGATCAAAAGCAAAAACAAATCATAATGGAAAAACTCCAAAACAATCTATGCAGGTTTAACGAATGGGCTCAAAATTGTCCTGAGAATTTCAAACACAAATATTATTTCATAAAAGCGGAACTGGCCGTAATTCAGGATGAAAGCCTTGAAAAAATAATCAATCTCTATCAAGAAGCCATGAATTCATTTGAAAACAATGATTATCTTCACATACGAGGTTTGTTAAATGAATCACAAGCTGATTTTTGGCTAAACCGCGGTAATGAAATTATCGGAAAATCTTTCATTCGTGAAGCTTATTATAATTATTTGCAATGGGGCGCTTACCGCAAAACATATCTATTGGAACAACACTATCCTCAAGTGCTGCATACTCAGCATTCGGCAATTAATAATGTCAAATTATCCCGGGACGGGCTGGCTGCCAGCAAAACCCTGTCAACCGACATAATCGATTTAAGCTCCATTGTGAAATCCAGCCAGGCAATTTCAAGTGAAATTAAATTTGACAAGCTGCTCAGGACACTCATGTACATTATTATTGAAAATGCCGGTGCCCAGCAAGGCTGCCTTCTTTTGAAAAACTATAGCGATGATGATTTTTATATCGAAGCCATCAAAAAATCCGGTTCAGACCACATCGAGGTTATGCAGTCTCAACCCTATAAACAGAGCACAAGTATTTGTCATGAAATTATCCAATATATTATCCGCACAAAAAAAAGTGTTGTTCTTGACGATGCCTCAAAACAAGGTGATTTTATGAACTCAGCCTATATACGCAACCATAGGATAAAATCACTACTCTCTATGCCTGTTGTGTATCAAAACTCCCTGAAAGCCATTGTTTATCTGGAAAATAACCTGACAGATAGTGTGTTTACCGCTCATAGGACCCATATTTTAAAGATTCTGTCATCACAGGCAGCCATTTCCATTGATAATGCCAAATTATATAAAAGTCTGGAGGAAAAGGTTAAGGAACGTACACTTCAGCTCAAGAATGCTAATAAAAAACTGAAGGAACTCTCCCTATTGGACCCGTTAACGACCCTTCACAACCGCAGATATATTTATGAATTTATAGCTGGTCTTTCCTTGAATTTTATAAAAAGTAAAAGCAAAACACTTCATAACAAGGAAAAAAGGGATTTAAATACAGATAAAAAGGTCCTTGGATTTTTCCTTATTGATCTGGATCATTTTAAAAAAGTAAATGATACCTATGGCCACGCTGCCGGCGATAAAGTCTTAATCAAAATTTCTGGCACTTTGAAGAATTTAATCAGGAAAGAAGATTTTATTGTGCGCTGGGGCGGCGAGGAATTCCTTATTATATTAAATAACACGAAGGCCGATTACATGGAAATCTTTCCACAAAAAGTCATCAATGCCATTCAATCCACTGCTATCCATATTTCCGAAAATAAAATACTTCATAAAACATGCTCTATTGGCGCGGCCATGATGCCCTTTGATCCACAAAATCCGGAACTTCTTAGTCTTGAACAAACCATCAATATAAGCGATTACGCACTCTATCTTGCCAAGGAACATGGTCGAAACCGGGCAGTGATTATTTATTTGAACCAAGATTTTTCGGGTAATGAACTAATAAAAAAATACTTGATAAACCTGTCAAAAGATACAGCAATAAATTCCAACTATTTAAGAATTAAATATATTTCCGGTGATCAGCCGCATTTAGAATAATAATTGGGTAGTCATATGGTTATAGGAAAGCGTGAGAGTCAGAAGCTATGAGTAATAATTTTATGTTAAATTATTACTCATAGCATTCTCAAGTTGATAATTTTAACTCAACGGTATTTCCATTTTCCGCCTATCTTGAAGACCAGATAGATGATAAGAGATAAACCATAAAAAATGAGGGCACAAAGGTTTTATAAAGGCTTTTGATTTTTTATTCCAAATAACACACTCCAATTTATGCCAAGGATGCACCATAATTTTCTATAAAATAACGATATTCTTCTTCAAAGGGCTCCAAAGCTCGTGGTAATAATCCATTTGCCCATGCCAAAAACAAACCATAATTAATGACAGCAATATTCAGTTCTTTAAAAACATCAAGCCGCCTCATCAGGGTATTCCGGGTCACCATACAGGCACCGCAGGAAATGACCAGAGAATAGTCTTGCAGATTATCAGGTAATTGCCGAGCAAAATGAAATTCAACATCAGGATTAACCATCTGTCGAAAGAGGCGCGGAATCTTAACCCGTCCAATATCATCTGCCTGATTATGATGCGCACAAGCTTCCATGATCAAAATGGAATCACCGGCTTTTAATTCAGACAAACGTCTAAGGCCATAAACAAACTGCCTTAAATCTCCCTTTTTTCTGGCAAATAAAATTGAAAAAGAAGTCATCAGTTGATTTGTCGGGATATCAGCAGCTACTTTACTAAAGACCTGACTATCAGTAATGACCAGCTTCGGCTTAATCTTCGTATTTTCGTAAAAATAATAGAGCTCCCGTTCCTTCATTATCATCACCGCGCAATCGTGATCGAGCAGATCACGAATGGTTTCAACCTGAGGTAATATTAATCGGCCTTTGGGTGCTGCCAGGTCTATAGGTGTAACCAGAATAACCAAATCATGCTCACGAACCAGCCCCTGAACCGGCGTTATTTCAAAAGTGATATTCGGCGCCATTGAAATAAGCATATTCTTTAATTCCTTAACACCCTGTCCCTTTAGATTATCAACAGAAATCTTTTTGTAAGCATTCAAAAACTCCATTTTCGATTTTTCCGATGGTTTATCAGCATGGCTTAAAACGCAAATTAAATTGCGATTTTTATATTTTTCTAGAAATACTTTTTCTTCTTCCAGAAAAGCCTTATAGCTTGGTGTCACAAAAACAATAATATCCGCTGTTTCCAAAACCTTCCAGGCTTTTTTACTCCGCATATCACCGGTTTTTCCTTCATCGTCAAAACCAGGCACGTCGGTCACAGCGCATGGACCCAAGGCACCCAATTCAATACTTCGTGTAACAGGGTCGGTTGTTGTTCCAGGTAAATCAGATACAATAGCGACTTCTTTATTAAGCAAATTATTTATAAGAGAACTTTTGCCAGCATTACGTAAACCGAACAAGACAATTTTGGGTTGTTCAGACAAAGGGGTTGTTTTCATAATCGGCCTCCTGACAATAAAGAGGTGGCTTTTTGGGGATGAAAATAATCCTCCAGCTCCTCAAGACTAATTAATGTATTCTGACTAATAAATATTTTTAATTCCTTTAACGATGTTATGGGCTTTTCTTCCAGTTCTCTGTAAAGTTCCTTTATTCTATGATACCCAAGCCTTGGTAATAAAAGATTCAACATTACTCCGGAGTTTAAAAGATTTTTTTCAATTTGATCGTTGTTAATTGTAAATTTATCAATAAATTTTTCTATAAATACTGATAGTGCCTTAATTAACGAGCGATGAATCCGTGTAAAGGACTGAACAACAAAGGGACCGAAGCTGTTGAGTTGAAGCTGGCCATTTTGACAAAAAAGATTAATTTTGTGACACTCACCTTGAACTTCCAAAGCCAAACCTTTGACTAATTCCAGAATCACCGGATTGGATTTGGCCGGCATTATGGATGAACCATACTGAAGTTTGGGGTGACTAATCTCACCAGACAAAGAGGAGGTGTATAATAATAAATCACTCGATATTTTGGACAAATTCAGAGCGAGTAATTGAAAACCTGCTGCAACTTCTGCCAGTTTATCCATATTGGATATTTCATCTACCAGATTCTGACTTCGTGACAAGGGAAGCCCTGTGATATCGCGTAGTAGAATTTCAGCCTGAAAAATATATTCTCGGGGAATACCATAGGATGTACCCATAGCTGTTCCTCCTAAGGCAATTGTTCTAACTCGTTCTTTGAGTTTATTAAGCTGCCACCTGTTTCTTTCCAGGGCCCCGGCCCATCCACCAAAAACCTGCCCCAGGGTTATGGGCAAGGCATTTTGAAGCTCGGTCCTGCCAGTTATCATGATTCCAGCCAAAGCCTTTTCCTGATAAACCAGTTTTTCCTGCAATAAAATAACAGCCTCTTCGACTTCAACGATCTGACGATAAACATAAACAGTAATAGCTGTAGCCAATAAGTCGTTAGTCGACTGATATTGATTAACATCCTCTAAGGGGTCAATTAGGATTTCCAATCCATTTATTCTTTTATATTTTTCATTGGCCAAAGTAGAGATAACCTCATTAAAGTTCATATTGATACTGGTACCAGCGCTGCCCTGTTCCAAAGGAACCATAAATTGATTATCCCAGAGGCCCTGAACTATTTCATCAATAGCACATAAAACAGCTCTTTCTTTTTTTAAATCCCTTACACCTTTAGCCTTGAACGCGGCCTGAAGGGCTGCTTTTTTAACTTCACCAAAAGCTCTGATCCATTCACGGGGCATCATTTTTTTTCCAAAATTATCCAAGGCCTTTTGGGTTTGTTCCTGCCAGTAAATCTTTTCATTCATTCTTTTGCTCTCCAGGAAACCTTAAATATACAAATCCCGTTCACCTTTTTCAATTCGCTGGTAATACTCCTTTACAAGAGACACCAATCGCTTTCCCTTATAAAAATCATCCCTTTCAATTTCCTGAAATTCCTTTTGAATCAACTGGTTTCCAAGATCCCTCATGGCCTGATCACCAAAATCCTCTATCCATTCCTTGAATGTAAGAATGGCATTCAATTTACAGAATTTTCCCTCATGGCCACTTTTAAGTAATCCCATGATCTTGCCCCCGGTTCGTCCGCAGCGATAACCTGCTGTACAAAAGGAAGTAATGGTCCCTTTTGCCGCTAAATCTCGAATAAGCTGGCCAAGGCTCCGGTTATCACCCAGCTCAAACTGTTTTGAACCGGCTGAAGAGCTTTTTTCTGCTTCCGAGGTATACCCCCCGATTCCGATTTGAGCTGATCCATCTGTTTGTGTACATCCTAAAGCCAAAACTTCATCACGAATGGCTTTGGGCTCCCGGGCAGAAACAATCATACCCGAATAGGGAATGGATAATCGAATAACAGCAACCACTTTCTTAAAGTCCTCATCATTCACTTTATAAGACGGATCTCCTTTATACTCAGCACCTTCAGCATAATTCAAGCGGGGAAAAGATACTGTATGCGGACCAATCCCGTAGCGCTTTTCAAGATCAATCGCGTGATACAAAAGCCCCATGACTTCAAAGCGCCAGTCATATAGACCAAATAACGCGCCCACAGCCACATCATCGATACCCGCTTCCATGGCCCGGTGAAGGGCATAAAGACGCCATCGAAAATCACTTTTAGCTCCGGAAAGATGAACCCGGCTATAACTTGAACGGTGATAGGTTTCCTGAAAAACCTGATAAGTCCCGATACCCGCCTCTTTAATTTTTCTTAAATCGCCAATAGACATAGGCGCGGCATTCACATTAATCCTCCGTATTCCGGATTCTCTTCCCTGGCGCAATATTTTAGTATCGTAAATACTTTTCATAGAGTCAGCCAGATATTCAGCCCCGGAGCACGGATGTTCACCGCTTACTAAAATGATTCTTTTATGTCCTGTTTGAAGAAGATTTTTTACCTCCTTTTTGATATCATCCTGGGACAACTGATGCCGCTTACTGGCAGTTGACTGGCTCCTGAAACCGCAATATAAACAATTATTCACACAGTAATTACTAATATACAAAGGCGCGAAAGTAACAATACGATTATCATAAACCGTTTTTTTAATTTCACCGGCGCTTTTAAAAATTTCATCCCACAAATCCGGATCCTTTACATTTAAAAGCGCTGCTGTTTCTTCAGGCTCAAGCCTTTCGATAGATCTGGCCTTGGCGATGATCTCTCTTATTTTGGCAGAATCAGGGTTATCTGCCATATTGATTTGCCTTGCAATCAAATCCTCATCAATAAAATCCCTGAGTTCTTCCAGAAACATGTCACGTTCTTTAAAATTAATCAATTTTGATCCAATATCAAGATTTTTTGTCAGCATAATAGACTCCTTTGTTCATGAAACTTTGGGAATGGCCGATTTCAAAACTCAGCTCCCGATTAACTCCGCGGCAACGCAGCGACAAACAACCAATACATTCAAAACCACTCTCTTCAAGACAAATCTTGTCCGGATAAAGAAGGTATTCCTTTTTAAACTCAGCTGGTGTAATATTCGGCATAAGCACATTGGCACCGCATTCCAATGCCCTCTCACGCCCGTCAGGCTCCAATGTTCCCATGGCTGTGGTTGCCGGAATATTAGCCAAAGGCAACAGCAACCGCACCATGGCCACAGCATAAAGAGCCTCGGACAAAGGCTTCTGCTTGGCACCAGCCAAAGGCGTGGCTTTGTGCGGAATAAATGGCCCAATTCCCACCATATCCAGTTCCAGTTCTTTGCATAAACTAACATTTTTAATAAGACTGTCAGGTTTTTCATCGGGCAGGCCCGTCATAAAACCGGAACCAATCTCAAAACCCGAGGCTTTTAAATCATCAAGCGCCTGAAGGCGTTGTTTCAAGGTCACTCCTCCCCGTAAATACTGATGCAACTCTGGATCAGCTGTTTCAAAACGCATCAAATAACGGTCAGCTCCAGCCTGCTTCATAGCCCGATATTCATGACGCGGACGAATTCCGCAGCTCAAGGTTATGGCACATTGATCACGGGTTAGCGATTTAATATTTTCAAGCAAGCGGCATAAATATGCTTCATCATACCAAGGGTCTTCACCGCCTTGCAGCACAAAAGTGCGAAGTCCGGCCTCATAACCTTTTCGAACAATCGCCATGATCATTTCATGATCCAGCCGATAGCGTTTAACAGCCGAATGGCTCTTTCGAATACCGCAATACAGGCAATCCATCACACAGTAATTGGAAAATTCGATTAAACCTCGAAGATACACCTTGTTGCCATAAGTATTCCGGCACAGGACTTCCGCCTGACGGCACAATTCTTCCGGATTCCGGTGGTATAGATCCAGAACCTCCTGCTCCGAGAAAATCATAACATGTCCTTTCAGCATCAGGCTTAAATCCGCCTAACCTCTGTTTTATTGATTCAAAAGAGATTTCACCTTAATCCCTTCAAGACGGCCGATCTTGCCGCTCAAAGCCCCCAGTTCGTCAGTGCTCCCCTCCACGATCAAGGCGATAATCTGAATTCCTTTTTCGCGCATAGGAAGGCCCATTCGGCCTAGAATAAGATGACTGTAATCTGATAGAATGGTATTCAGTTTGGGAACATGGTTCTTTTCATAGACCAAAACTGAAATAACTCCGATTCTCTTCTCCATCAGTAAACTACCTCTGAATCTGATTTTGCGTACAAGACCTCCGCTTCAGTCACGACCTCCGCGTCAGTCATTTGAATTGTTAAATATTTAACAATTATGATAATAAAAGTCAAGATCTTGATCTCCATTTTTATTAATATTTTCAGGGCATTACCTTCTAAGCCCAAGGGCTTTAAAGCCGAGCTGTAGAGGGCTGCATGGCCGAGCAACAAATCGGAGATTTGTGACGTGTACCCAGGACTGCGCTTCGCTTCGACCAAAAAGGCGGCGAAAATAGCGCCGCCTTTTTTTTGGCATCGCCTTTTTTTAAAAAAAGGCTTGCCCCCTTCCCATCCTTAACGCGAAAATGGGCAGCCGCCTGGCTATATTTTTTAACTTGCATGAAGAGCCACGACCTGGCTATACTGAATAAACACTGAAAATCCTGATCCACTCCAATGAAAAGGAAAAAATACCATGAAAAAAGACACGCGCAATCACATCAAATACATGCAGCAGACTCTGGAAATCGCGAAAAATAGTCCCGATCCATCCACTAAAGTGGGTGCCCTGCTGGTGTCGCCCGATGAAACAGAGATTTTCACCGGCTTTAATCGTTTTCCTCCGGGGATTCCCGACAAGGCCCAATGGTGGAATAACCGGGATTCCGCTTCGGGAGAATTCTCCAAATACGACCTGGTATGCTGCGCTGAACTGATGGCAATTTTAAATTCAACATCTGCTTTAAAAGATTTCACTCTTTACACCAGCCACTTTCCCTGCCTGAGTTGCGCGAGAACCATTGCCGCCGTTGAAATCAGCCATGTTTATTATCATTTTTCCAAGGAACATATCGCCAAAAACATTGACGAAGTCAAGGTCAGAACATTATTCAAACTTGCCAGCATTGAATTAATTCATTTAAGCAATATTGAATAATTTGTATTTGTTTAGTTTGATCGCTATTTGGCTATAGACGCGTTAGGGATAGGAGGTATGGTTTGCTATTTTTTCAAAAATAGCAAACCAAAGCGTTTTTTACCGGATCATTTCCGGTAAAAAACCTTCGAAGCGACAGCGAAGTGCCGAATAGCCCGGCCTGATAAGCCCCTGGGCTAACAGGTAACGCCCTAAAAACACAGGAGCTAAACAAATACAATAATTTTAATATCATACTGATTCTGAATAATGCCATTTCACATCAGGATGAACAATAATTTTCCAGAATATAGTTCATGGCACTTTCAATTTCACCAACTGTAAGCACTTCATTATACATCTCGTTCAGGTATTCCAATGCGTCAGAATAGTCATAACGTCCAGGATCACAGCAATGAGAAAGCGTCCACTCATCGGGGTATTTCATGGCCCGCAGGGCGGTATGGCGCCGGGCGATCAAATAAGGATTATTGCCGCAAAGCTCGATATACGCGGGGTCTGAATAAATTGAAACAGGTGTCAGCATCTCTTCAACCGGTGTGCTTTTTAATGTACCAGTATAAATGTCATCACCATGGGGCATCACCAGATTTAAAAAGGGCCAATAAGCAGAGGAATGGCCGCGTTCAAACCACATTCCGCTGGTTGTGATGAAGCCGGGTATATTCACACTCCGGAGCATTCCGACAATTATCCGGGTTGAACTTTGGCAGCCATGGCGCGAGATCTTCACGGCCCCGGCACTGCCACGATCCTTATATGTGGTCAAAGCATCATAAAGGGAATAAATTTCATCAGGATCAGCTGTGGTGCCGTGAATAAAACCCAGCTTATAATCGGTGGTGCGTAAATCCTCATAAACCTTGAGCATGGTTTCTAATATGGTATTTCCGATTAATTGCTTTTCCTTCAGATAATCATAAACCTGAAAAGGCGAATAATCGGCAACCGCATAAAAGGTCCCGCTGATTGTATAAAATAACTCTTTGTTGCTCAGTAAACCTGCCAGATCGGAAGCACTGTAATCAGCAAGGCTCCAGGGTAAAAACTGATTTTTATCCAGCCAGATGGCATGAGCCGCTTTGGCACCCAGGATTTTCCAATGCTCATCATCAGACAGATTTGCGATCACCACACCTGTGGTTTCCGCGTTTTTCAGAGCCTCAGGAGCCTCAACCTCAACAGGGTTATCAGCCTCAAGATCAGATAAATATCGGGTAAGCTGTTCTATGGCCTTGGGATCATAAGTACCTACTGTCAGATCCTTAACATCGGGATTAGCTTCAAAATAATCTATATACTCACCAATATTATTACTAAACAGCTTAAACTCAAAAACCGGTTGAACAGCATCATTGCTTGTGATGACAATACGCCCGGTTTCAGGTGTAAACTCCTTGTCGCCCGGAGTGTAACGAAGGGTAAAATCCACCCGTTCATTAACATTGATCACTTTAGGTGGAAACTAAAGCACTGAAAACCGGCCCTGGCTGGTATCTTCTTTGACAATATTAATAACAGGAACACCCGTTAATTCCAGAATCCCTGTGCCTATATTTTCAATTGAAAAAGTCACATCAACTATTGTGTTTTCATAAAAAGCATAGGCCAAGCCATCGGGTAGTATAACTTTATTTTCAATTGGCCCAAACAGCCGGATTCGGGGTATTTCGGGTTTATCACAGGGGAATTCCCGAATCAAGCCCACATAAAATTGGGCAATAAGCAGTGAATCGACAATATCATATTTTCCCGAGCAGTTCACATCAGCCGCCGAACGATCAAATACAGGCACAGGAATACCCACATAGGCCTGGGCGATGAGCAAGGCATCAACGATGTTTACCGTCACATCTCCATTCACATCTCCGGTACGACCAATAATGTCAGCGTAAAGGGGCAATTGTAAAACAATTAGAACGATGATAAACATTTTTTTCATAATTCAACTTCTTTCTCTGTTTTCTTTGCTATAAATTTACTAAAAAATGACCCGAAAGTAAATTTTTATGATCAAAAAGGTAAAAAAAGGGGTTTTTCATACGAAAAAGCCACTTTGATACTATTAACACAACAAGAAGGAATTAACATTCCAGGCTTTGCAGTATTCCCACATAAGCTTGTGCCACCAATAAAGCATCAATTATCTGATAGCATAATTTTACAAATTATTATATCATGATAAACAGATAAAAATCCAATGCGTTAAGGAATAATCAAAAATGTATAGTATAAAGGTTTTACGAAATTCTTTTCAAAAAAAACTTTTAATCCTGATAACCATGCTTTCAATTATCGCCGTGGGTGCATTTGCTCAGGCCACAAAAATCATGCCACTGGGCGATTCCATCACAGGCACCCCTGGCTGCTGGAGGGCCTATTTATGGAACCAGCTGCATGACGCAGGCTACACCAATATTGATTTTGTGGGCACTCTGAAATACGCAAGCTGCAGCCTTCCCTATGATGATGACGGCGAAGGTCACGGCAGTATTAAAGCCAAGGATATTGCCGATAAAAATCAGCTGCCGCCATGGCTGGAATACGCGAAACCCGATATGGTCTTAATGCATCTGGGCACAAACGACGCCATGGATTCATCTATCACCGCGCCCATGATTATCGAAGCCTATAGCAAAATGGTGACTCAAATGCGCGTACAAAACCCCGACATGATCATTATTGTAGCTCAAATTATTCCGGTTTTTAGCGCCACTGAACAATGCACATCATGCTATCAGAAAGTGGTGGATTTAAATAAGGCCATTCCTGCCTGGGCCGCCAGCATGAACAGCTCACGGTCACCCATCGTCGTGGTCGACCAATGGACTGGCTTTAATACAAAAACTGACACCATTGACGGCATTCACCCGACTGACGCTGGAGACAAAAAAATGGCTGAAAAATGGTATCCGGCCATCATTCCCTTTTTATCAGGAAACCAGACTGCGCCCCCGAATCCCACAGAAACACCAAAGATGCTCGGCGATGTTGATAATAACGCTTTGGTAAATATCGTTGACGCATTGTTGATTGCCCAACAATATGTCGGCCTGCCAGTGGAAAATTTTGATATTACACAGGCTGATGTGAATGGCTCACATAGCGTTGATATTGTCGACGCTCTATTGATTGCCCAATATTATGTCAAACTGATTGATTCCTTTTGCTGATTGATGCTATCTTCCTGATGGGACCAGCTCTCTGGCTTATAGAATAAGCTGCTAAATACAGAATACATATTCAGCAAGCTGACCCAACATTCTTCAAAGCAGTGATGAACCAGTTATATGGATTCATAAAGGACTATATGGAAAATCTGATTTTTATTGCCGGGACCGGAAAACTAGCCAATAGCATTTACAGGCAACTTCCCGTTTATCTGAATAATTACTATTTGGATTTTTGGGATAATTCAGCCAAATACAAACAAACAGCCAAGGTGATAATCCATGTTGGTTCAGGGCGGCAATTGGCCGATCTCAAGGATTATTGTCAAAAAAACAAGACTCCCTTGATCCAAGCCTCCACTGGCATAAAAGATGAAACCAAAAATTACAGCTTTACCTTTATCGAGGCGCCCAACTTAAGCCTTTTAATGCTGAAATTCATGTATATCCTCCGAAAGAATGCCGAGCTTTTCAAGGATTATGATATCACGATTTCCGAAAGCCATCAAAGCAGCAAAAAGAGTGTTGCCGGAACAGCCTTTGAAATAGCCGAACTTCTGGGCGTTTCCACATCATCCATAGAAAGCATAAGGGAACCGGAATTTCAAAGAAAGCATTTGAATATCCCCGAGGATTTTTTATCACTCCACGCTTACCACCACATTAAAATCAAGGAACAAGGCAGCCGAATTGATTTTAAAACCCTTATCCAAGGCCACGATGCATATGTTAAAGGGCTCTCAAAGATTATCCAATGCCTTGGCGACCTGGAAAATCGTTATTATCATATTCTCGATTTGATTGAAATGAAATTGATTTGAGGTTAAATTTTTCCAGGGTTTTATCATCTTGGGGTTCAATTTTTTGACAACTCAGTTGCCGGTAATCGGGAAAAGAAATAATCAAAAACACGGCAATAGCTGTTAAAAGAAAAACCAAAACTTTTCTTTTAACAGCCCGTGTTAACAAGCGCCGCCACCTTAATAGGATTTGGCAAAAACCACCCGCTGCTTACTGGGTTCACCGGTAAAAATACACTTCCCCGGCGTTTTATCACCCTCAAGGGGAATACAGCGAATGGTCACATTCAAATCGTTTTTGATCTGCTCTTCAATTTTTTCATCGCCATTCCAATGGGCCATGACAAAACCGCCGTGAATCTCGGGTTTATCGGTATTTTTCGGCGTAAAATATTTGTAAAACTCCTCTTTGGAATCAATCACCACGGTGTTTTCCGAACGAAAAGCCTTGGCCTTGTTAAAAATATTGTCCTGAATCTCGTCGAGCAAAGCCGGCAGTTTTTCAAGAAATTCGGGCCTCGAATAAGCCTGCTTGCCCCATCGCTCCATATCGCGACGAGCGGTAAACACCGCATCATTGGCAATATCCTTGGGCCCAATCTCAACCCACACTGGCGCGCCCTTTTTGATCCACGACCAGCTCTTTTCGCCACCCCTCATGTCCCTTGTATCAAACTCCACCACAACCGGGTCTCCATGATAGCGAAGCTGACGAAGTTCCCTGACAAATTTCTCGCAGTACTCCATAACCTCGGCCTTTGTGCCTTCATCATGCACAATAGGCAGCACCACCACATGGGCCGGCGCGATCCTGGGCGGCAGAACCAGGCCATTATCATCACTGTGAGCCATAATCAAAGCCCCGATCAAACGGGTTGAAACACCCCATGAAGTGGTCCAGGCAAACTCCTCCATCCCGTCCTGACCAAGAAACTTGATCTCCTGGGCCTTGGCAAAATTCTGCCCCAGAAAATGGGAGGTACCAGCCTGAAGGGCCTTTTTGTCCTGCATCATGGCTTCGATACAAAAGGTGGACACAGCCCCGGGAAATCGCTCTGAAGCGGTTTTCTCACCCTTGATCACCGGTACAGCCAGAAACCTCTCGGCAAAATCCACATAAACATCAAGCATCTTCATGGTTTCTTCTACCGCTTCCTCTTTGGAGGCATGGGCCGTATGCCCCTCCTGCCACAAAAACTCGGCTGTGCGCAAAAATAAACGGGTCCGCATTTCCCAGCGCACCACATTGGCCCACTGATTAATCAGTAAAGGCAAATCACGGTAGGACTGCACCCATTTGGCAAACATGGCACCAATAATAGTTTCCGAAGTGGGCCGCACCACTAAAGGCTCAGATAATTCACCAGCCGGCACCAAACCCCCATCAGGCCCCTGTTCCAGACGATGATGAGTCACCACCGCGCATTCCTTCGCAAAACCATCCACATGCTCAGCCTCTTTTTCAAGAAAACTTTTTGGTATAAACAGAGGGAAATAAGCATTCCGGTGACCGGTTTCCTTGAACATCCTGTCCAGATGCTTCTGAATATTTTCCCAGATACTATAGCCCCAGGGCTTGATCACCATACATCCCCGCACCGGTGAGTTTTCCGCCAAATCCGCGGCCTTTACAACCTGCTGATACCACTCAGGATAATCATCGACCCGGGTGGGTTCAATCGCTGTTCGTGGAGCTTTTGCCATATTCAATTCCTCGCTTGATTCTTATGAGATGGCCCCAGTGTAAATTGAATTGACCGCTTTGTAAACAGGAGGAACAACGCATTTTTTGTTTTTATAAATGGAATTGGGGCGTCCCCCCTGAACAGATGGGCACAAGAAAATCAACACGTAAAAAGATCCCCCCCGGCCCCATCTGTTCAGGGGTCGGGCTCTTTGCCACTCCGCCTGTGGGCTCCGACCCTTTTTTTCACGTTTATCGTGAAAAAAAGGTTTTCCTCGGGTTTTTGAAAAAACCCTCCTCATGGCTACGATCCCTGACGCGGGGCTGTTTCCCTCATGCTGCTGGCATAAAAAAAGCCGGAAGTATCTTGAAAAGACATCCGGCCTGAAAATTTTATTTTCAAAATAATTATCCCGCATTCCGCAGTAAATTTAGGTAATTTCTTATATTATTAAAAGTTAAGAATTCGGGTGCGGAAAGTGGGAATTATGCTTGCATATTAACCAATGTGATCACTGCTGAAGTAGTTATTTTTCCACTTGGTAATTGATCAATATAACTGGCCGTTACTGTAATGGCCGTAGAATATTTCAGTAATTCCAAAACGGTCCATGGTCTCGTTCCAAATGAACTTGAATACTCATAAATTCCTGGTGATACACGATTCAATTGAATAGTGACTGGATCAACTCCGGGCTTGCTTGATTCCAGGGTCACGTTCACAAAATCAACGCTTGCTTCCAAGTCAGCATCACTTAGCTTTATTATAAGCGATGGATCAGAATTCGAAACATAATAATCTTTATCAAAACTCAACACACCAACAGTTCCAGTATCATCAGAGAGAAGCTCTTCAGGATTATTAAGGGCCTCACAGCCGAAAAATACAAATAATAACAATAAAAAAAGACTTAGTTTTCTCATCATCCACTTCCTTATGATTATTTATGAAATAATATCAACATTTATTTCCAGTAAAAAAATACTCAACAAACCTAGAAAATTCAACAAAAATATCCTATAAAAAATATCTAAACACCCTGATGCAAACAATCAAAATGCTTTATCATACCATGCTGATAACATGGTATTGATTTATAAAATATACTTAAATTTAATGAAAATATTAATAAAAAAAGTATATACAAAAGGATACAGTTATTACATAAATCATTCAATACGCAGAAAGTATGATTTTATAAAGCCTGGCCCCTTGGCTGTTTATGTTTTTTAGAGATCAGCTCACCTAGAGCTTTTCAAAGCTTGCCGTCAAAATAAACTTTCTGAATGGAATTGCCTAAACCAGGCAAGTTGACTAAACTCACAAGCATCATCAAGCGAGGAGTTTACATGAGAAAAATCCATTTTCAGAACAATTATTTGAAGCATCCGGCAGGTTCCTGTCTGATTTCCCAGGGAAACACCCGGGTATTGTGCGCAGTTTTCATCGAAGAAAAGGTACCGCGCTTTTTAGAGGGCACTGAAAAGGGCTGGCTCACCGCGGAATACGCCATGCTGCCTGGGTCGACACCGGGTGGTCGTAAACAGCGGGAGTGGCAGAAAAAGGACGGACGCAGCGCCGAAATCCAGCGGCTCATTGGCCGCAGCCTGCGCTCGGTCATCGATCTTGACAAAACCGGGCCAATCAGCCTGGTAGTGGATTGTGATGTGATTGAAGCCGATGGTGGAACCCGCTGCGCCTCAATCACCGGTTCCTGGGTCGCCTTATACCAGGCCCTTGAAAAGCTGGCAGAAAAACAGGGTCAATCAGGCCCGGATTATTATCTCAAAGGCCAAGTGGCGGCCATCAGCGTTGGAATTATCAAAGGGCAAATCCATATTGACCTGGATTACATACTGGACAGCCAGGCTGATGTGGACATGAATGTCATTATGCTGGATAGTCAGCTGGTAGAAATACAGGGTACAGGTGAAAAAACCCTCTTTAGCCGGGAGCAATTGAATCAAATGCTCGACCAGGCAGAAACAGCCATCAAGGAAATATACAAGGCCCAAGTGAATTCATTAAAAAACGAAAAAACATCGCGGTTATATTGAAATTCCCAGGACCTTTTTATATACTCCTAGTCTCATGGATATCGGAATCATCTTTGCCAGTTTTGCTCTTGTCTTTTTAGCCGAATTAGGGGATAAAACCCAATTAGTCGCGCTATCTTTAACTTCAACGAGCAAAAATCCCTTTTCCGTTTTTCTGGCCACTTCCTTGGCATTAACCCTCTCAACCATTATCGCGGCTCTATTAGGCGGTTTGGCCTCGCGATTTGTGCCCTCCTTTACCGCTTATATAACAGGCATTCTCTTTCTCATATTCGGCGGCATCATTATCTTTGCCAAGGAAATGCCCAAAATCAAGGAATGCTTTCTCGAAGCCGTGGCCCTGGAAAACGCCTTTATTCGCTATGTACCCAGGGTTTTTGAAAAGGCCGGAAAACTGGATTATCAGATCATCAATATTCTAAGGCAGGAAAAATCCCATGCCGAAGTATTCAAAATACTCATCAAGGAAAAAAAGCTTTTTAAGGACGATATCAACAAGCTTGAAGAACTGGATCATATCACCAAATCCCTGAGTTTTCCCAAAAAGATCCTCACTTCTCCCTTTCCCATCGCCTTGAATGAAATCGTGCGCCAGGAAAAAATCGGGCTGGAGGTCTTTAAGCTCATCCATAAGCATATCAAGGAAGAGGAGCATCACCAGGAGGATGAATTGATGCATTTACTGGAAGATCTGATTCACGAAGAAGAGGAACATATTCGAATCTTCCTAACTTATGGCAACGAGGCCTCAAATGAAAAATAAAAGCCTTTTTTTATCCACTTTTCTTCTGGTTTTTTTGGCTGAATTAGGCGATAAAACACAGATCGCCAGTTTTGGAAAAGCAGCTGAAACAGGGAATATTCTATCAGTCATTATCGGCGGTTCATTGGCCTTAATTGCCGCGACTGTGGTGAGCGTTTTTTTAGGCCACTATATTGCCAAAATCATACCTGAAAGGGTGCTCAAACTAATATCAGGCTTGTTTTTTATTGCCACCGGCGTGGTTATTTTGATTTCAAGCCTCGCGGGCTGAATATCCTCGATATCCTAAGTCTCTTTCCAAGGGCCATAAAACTTTTTCATATCTTTTTGATAGCATAAAAAGGCTTTCCTGTCTAAGCACCGGTTCCGCTACCCCCCCAAAAAGGATTATTTTATAAACTTGCCAAAAAGATGATTGAATTCTTTATCAACATGCTATAAACTATTTATAGAAAATTATAAGCGAGGTGTGTATATGACAATAACATATTGTGATGTGACCAAAAAACCTATTGATAGAGCCAGCAATACCTATAGTTGGGAAACAAAAGAAAGACGCTATGACACAATCAAGACCAAGGATCTATCCCCAGAAGGTATGAAAAAACTGGAAAAAGAAGTTTTCGATGAAATGGATAAAAGCAGGACTTTTAACTTCATGGAATACAAAAAAATTCTTGCCCAGAAACTGGAAAAACTAACACAATAATAGCGACACTCCATTATATTAAACTTTTCAATCCAGCTCTCCTGATTTATCAGGAGGGCTTTTTTTTTCGCTTTCCGATTTTTTCAAAAGCGGCGGTACAGGATCATAACCAAAGCTGCCCCAGGGGTGGCATTTTAAAATACGCTTCAATCCAAGAAAAGTACCCTTTAAAATACCATGGACCAGCACAGCTTCACGAAAATAATGAGAACAACTGGGATGAAAGCGGCAGCTTGTAGGCAAATGAGGAGAGATAATCTTCTGATAGATGAAAACAGGAAAGGTATAAATCAACCTGATCCATTTCCTGATAAAAAAACATAGTTTCCTCATGTTGCTTTATTTGTCCGTGATATTAAAACCAAAAACGCGAAAATTCCGGCACCCAGAAAAAGAGCCATCATAATCCAGAGCAGGGAAAAACCAAAAGCCAGCTGATAGAAAAGAACCGCTATTATCCAGGCCAAAAATGATAGATAAAACACCGACAAAAGGCCATAGGAAGTTCCTAATTCTCGAAAAAGAGTCGCTGTCGCGCCAACACAGGGAAAATAAATCAGCACAAATAAAAGATAGGCAAAGGCACTAAAGGGATTATAATGAAAGCCCCTTTGCAAAGCCCCCAATAAACCGGGGTCTTCACTTTTCCCCCCTTGCTCCACAAAAAGGGAAGCAATATTAACAGGAATTGAAATAAAAGCATCAGCTATTTGGGTAACAAAACCACTATCATCGGTGCTTTCCCCTTGATCAATCATATAAAGGCTATTCAAGGTCCCAATGATCGCTTCTTTTGCGAACACTCCAGTTATCAAAGCCACACCAGCCTGCCAGTTATCCTTTTCAACCCCCATGGGCTCAAAAACAGGTTGAACAAATTTACCAACAGAAGCAAGAACCGATTCCTCTGGTGGAATATTACCCCACTGGCCTTTAAAACTAAAGGATGATAGAGTGCTTAAAAGGGTGACAGCCAAAACAATGAATATTCCCGCGCGTTTGATGAATGACCGAAGCCTCACCCAGGTATGAATCATGATATGCTTAAAACGCGGCTTATGATAAGGCGGCAGCTCCATGATAAAATCAGAGCCTGTCCCTTTAAATAAGGTGCGTTTGAAAATAAAACCCGTGGCCAGAGCCAGGATAATCCCTATCATGTAAAGGGCAAAAACCACCAGACCGGCCCATTGACGAGGGAAAAAGGCGGCAGCAAAAAGAGCATAAACCGGCAGCCGCGCTCCGCAGGACATGAGAGGAGTCATAAAAATAGTAATCATCCTTTCATTTTTATTCTCCAGAGTACGGGCAGCGAGTATGGCCGGCACAGTACATCCAAAACCGACAATCAGGGGAACAAAGGCCTTACCCGGCAAACCGATCTTTCCCATAAACTTATCCATGATGTAAGCGCTTCTGGCCATATAGCCTGAATCTTCCAGCACAGCCAGCAAAAGAAACATCATGAAAATAACTGGAACAAAGGTAGCCACTGTGGTAATCCCGTTTCCAAGCCCCTGGGCCAAAATACTCGTTAGCCAGAGCGGCGCCTCAAGACTATTAAGCAAAAAGGAAGTTCCATACACAAAAATGGCACTAAAAAATCCATCAAAAAAATCTATAAAAGCCCCGCCCAGATTGATGGTTAACCAGAAAATCCCGTAAATGATCAGAAAAAAAATGGGAATTCCCCAAAAGGAATGCAAGATAATCTGGTCAAGCGAATCGGAAAACTTGTTCCGGTTTTTGACCCTGACCATGGCTTTGCGACAAAGCGCCTTGATGTATCCATAACGATAATCGGCGATAATCACTTCCACATCCTCATTCAGAATACCCTGAATTTTAGTAATTGAATGGTGAATTTCATCTTCAGTAAAATAAGCCTTTTCAATCGCGTATTTCTGAAGCTGAAGATCACCCTCAAGAATCTCCAGAGCCAGCCATCTAGAAGGATAAGTGGTCTCTCTATCAGCAGCTTTTTGCCAGGCTTGAACAACATCTTCGATTTCATTGGGAAAAGTGACAACAGGAAGCGAAAGCCTGGGATTATCGATGTTTTTGGCAATGGCTTTCAGCAAGGTCTCATGGCATTTATCCGTGGTGGCAGATATGGAAACCACCGGGGCTTTAAGGGTGTCTTCCAGTAGAGAAAAATCAAGATTCACATGATCTCTTAAAACCCTGTCCATTTTATTTAAAACCAGTAATATGGGAATCTTCAATTCCAAAAGTTGCAGGGTTAAGAACAAATTCCGCTCCAGATTGGAAGCATCGATTACATTAATCACAAGGTCCGGCTTTGATTGAAGGATATGCTCCCGGGCAATGCGTTCATCTTCCGATTGGGCGATCAATGAATAAATACCAGGCAGATCGACAATTTCAACATCATGTTGATCAAGGGTAAAATAACCGGAAATCTTTTCAACCGTAACCCCCGGCCAATTACCTATAGTCTGATTACTCCCTGTTATGGCATTAAACAGGGTTGTTTTTCCTGAATTAGGGTTTCCCGCAATAACAATATGTTTCTTGCTCACAATCGTACTCCTTGAGAAAAATCAATTTTCACCTTGCTGAAATAAAGGAAATTATTCTACAATTATTTTGGCAGCCATACCATGACCTAGCATGATACGACTATCCATAACCTCGATAATCATGGGGCCCCTGTTGTGGCTTCTGAGCACTTTGATTTCCATGCCCGGAACAAGACCCATGGCCGATAACTTGGATTTTATACCCCTTCCGCCCTCAATTTTGAGGATACGGGTTGTTTTTGCGATCTCGCATTGCGCTAATGACATTTCCATCTCCCAATCAGTCTTTTTCCGAAGAAAAAATTGTATTGCCTTCAGCCTTAATTGGCTCCGGTGAATACAAAGCAGAAAAGCTGTTCATGAATTCACGACCGACATTTTCTGATTCCACAAAATCCAGCATATCGCGCATTCTTTCAAGAATGACCTCAGAAATCACATGTTCCATTCGGCAAGCATTATCTTCCGCGCAGTCAGCTTCTATCCCGAGAATCTTCACAAAAAACTCAGTAATGGTCTCGTGCTTTTTAAAAACCCCTTGGGCCACCTCCTGACCACTTTTGGTTAAGGTAATCACACCATAGGGTTCATAATTGATCAAATCCTTATCAGACAAAATTCTTAAAGCTCCGGTCACCGAAGAACTTTTCACCCCAAGACGATGTGAAATATCCTTGGCACGAACAGCATGATTCTCTTCGATTATTGTGTAAATAGCTTCAATATAATCTTCCAAACTTGAACTCAAGGCCATAAAAACTCCTTTTTTGATCACACTAAAAATATACGGCAAGACTAACATTTTGTCAATATAAAATTAATACGTATTAACAAATTTTTTGATTTGCCTCTATGAAATTGAATGATTGATAATTTGGGCGTTACCTGTTGTCAATGTTTTAATAAAACAGAACAGCGGAGTTTTATCAACAAAGGAATTTTAAAAGCAGCGACAACAGGTCAGGCTTTGCGGCACTCCGGCTTTTGCCTCCGAAGTTTTTGCCGCTAAAAAATCGCGGCAAAAAGCTTTTCGTCGGGTTTTTGAAAAAACCCTCCTCCTGCCTCCAATCCTTAACGCTTGAAAAAGCCAAAGGCAAGTTACCCATTGCAGACACTTGAGTCCTGGTTTTTAGTCAGAGCAGCCCAGGACTCACTCATTAGCTTGGCCTATTGATTTGGTAAAAATATTTTCTCAAACACAAGGCCATCATCACCTGTAGCAGCCTGATCAAGAGACTCTTTTGAAGCCAGAACCGAAACAGCCCTTTCCCTGAACAACTCAAGCAATTTCCCTGCTGCTTTCATCAGATCCTCGGAGGTGGCGCTGATAATGGCATCCTGTTTTAGCTGACGCAGTTCATCGGAAATCCCCAATAGATGACGCTTCATGGAAAGCAGCCCCTTGGTCTGGGGCGAAATAGGTCGTGTTATTTTACCAACAGTTGAAATAATGGCCTGGTCCAGCTCCTGCTGGGTAAACCCGCCTTTGGCAGCCCAAATTAAGGAATCCTCAAAAGCCTTGACACTGGACAAAATATTGGGATCACGATAGCTTGAAAAAATAAACAGACCTTCATTGCCTGAAAGATAAGCTGAAGCTCCGTAAGCTCCGCCTTTCATGCGAATATTTTCCCATAAATATCCTGTACTTAGTAAATTGGCCAGTAAAAAAAAGTGGTGGTTTTCCTTTGTATTCAGGGCAAAACCTTTAACCGCGGCCGCCACAAAGGAAACATCCGAGGGTAATACAAGGCCATTATAAAGACGGGTACCCGGCTCATCAGACCAGAGACGACTTTGCCAATCCTCATGGCAGGGCAATTGGCTAATTTCATCAGCTAAAATGTTCTCTATCACAGAATATGTTTTTTTATCAGATGTAATATTCACTACCATGGCTTTCTGATGAATGATCTTTCGGCGCAGGCTTTCGAGTTTTTCAACCACCCGTTGGGGTGAAGAAGAAAGCTCAAGAACCAGGTGATCAAGAAAAAGCAGTTGCTCCACACCCTTGATTCGGGATTCCAGATCCATAAGGCCGGATAAGGAGGCTGAGGCTTTCAAAGCCGCGTAAAAATTGCCTGAGGGAACCAAGGAAGCCTGAATGCTGTTTCTTAATTTGTAAACCAGGTTTTTCAGGTGATCGAGATGAGTGAAATCAGCTTTTCGAAGCAAATTAAAAACAAGGGAAATGGCTTTGGGGGCATTTTCCTCAAGAGCTTTAAAACGGAATAAAAAATATCCGCTCATTTCCAGATTCGGCAAAGTGTGATTCAAACTGGTTGAATAAGAAAAGCCGCCAGTTGTCAAGGCAAGCTGACGAGCAACCTGGTCATAGGATTGTCCTGGTAGACCGGATTCACAAAGGGCCTTGCCAAAAATATAAAGCCAGAAGAGCTCCTCTTTATCAAAACCTGTAATGTCAAAGCCCAAATCAATGTAAAGAATGGATTTGGTGAAAATATCGTGATAAAAGCCTGGCACACCATTGAGACTTATTTTTTCCGTGTCTATCAAATCTATTTTCTTCGGTAAATCATTTTTCATGATATGTGGAATTTTTTCCACATCCTCCGGCTTATCCGGCGTTTCCTGAAAGACTTTTAAAAGCTCTCGTTCTTTTTCCAGCTCGGAAGAATCAGCATATTCTTTCAGTTTTGCCTCCAGAAGATCAGCTATCATTTTATCCTTCTTGGTTTTTAAATCATCATCAGCGTAAACCAGAAGGCTGAGTCTGTGGGGATTCTCTAAAATATGCTCTTTAATATAATCGTTGATAAGGGCCGGATTTGCGGAAACTTGCTTTTCCAGCTTGTCCATCCATTGGTCAAAAACAAGAAAATCCAGGGGGTCCTGTTCGTGAAGCCAGGGAGTTAAAAGCTTCCACATCAGCTTTATGCCAAAGGGGCCGTTTCCCTGAGATACTTCCCTATTTCGAAATTTAAGATGGTGAATGGCCCCTTGAATCAGGTCCTGATCTGGATCGCTCATGGTCAATTTATTCAGCATCATTAGAATGAATTTTTCAACATCCTTTGATTTCTCAGGATCGATTTTACGCAAGCCCACAGTGAAAACAGCCTCTTTCAAGCCGCCTTCCAGACCAGAAGCAGGGGAAATATCCTGACCCAGGCCCGATTCGGCAAGGGCCTTGCGAAGAGGACAGCCTGGATTTCCCAGCAAAATATCGGAGATAAAATAGAGGACCAAAAGCTCAAAGGGGTTTTCCGGTTGACCAATCATCCAGCTAAGCAAAAAATGGGCCCCTTGTTCCACTGGATTGTCCTTATCCGATTCAAAGGGAATTTTAAGGGAACGCGGTTTGTCCCACATTTTTTGAAAAGGAAAACGGGAATCGATCTCTTTTTGGGAAAATTCCTTTAAAAAAGATGTTTCCAGCAATTCAAGGGATTTTTCAGTTTCAATATTTCCATATAAAAACACACGACCATTTGAAGGGTGATAAAAATGTTCATGAAAATCCAGGAATTCCTCATAGCTCAAGGTTGGAATATCCATTGGATCACCGCCGGAATCGTAGTGATAGGGAGTATTTGGAAAAACACCCCGAATGGACCAATCGCCCACAATAGACTCGGCGCTGGAATAATTACCCTTCATTTCGTTATATACAATACCAACAAAACGATGGGCATCTTCATTGTTTTTTTCTATATGTATTCCTTCCTGCCAAAAAACCTCAGGTTTGAGGGTGGGAAAAAATACCGCGTCGCCATAAACAGCCATGAGGTTAAAAAAATCCTTTTCCAGACTAGAAGAAGCCAGATAAATCGTGGAATCTGGTGTGGTAAAAGCATTTAAAAAGGTATTCATGCTCCCCCTGAGCAGCACCAGAAAAGGATCTTTTACCGGGTAGGAGCGGGAACCGCATAAAACAGAATGCTCCATAATGTGTGGCAAGCCTGTACTGTTATGAGAGGGGGTCCTGAAAATAAAGGCAAAGAGGTTTTCAGGGTCGCTGTTTTTGATATGAATAAGCTCAAGACCAGTAGGCATATGGGTCAAGCGCCTGTACTGGCTCTCAAATTCTGCCAGTTCCCTAACCTCATCACAACGAAATGAATAAATGATATCCTGGGGTTTCATGAAAAATCCTTTTCCAAGCCAAAAGCCGGTGAGGCAAATAAAGCTCTATTTTGTTTAAGAATGAAAATATCTTAACGATTTTTTTAGTCAGCTAATACTTTTCTAAGACACCGCTTTGATAATAGCCTTATGTCGTAACGCGAGAGGTTCCAGATCAGGATTCCAGATCAGGTATATTGAGAAATTCAATGACTTCCAGAATAAACCTCTCCAGTTCCTCAAGGGCTTCGGCCACACGAAAACCTTCAAGGTAATGACGATTTTCAATCATTTCGAAGCTGATAATATCATCACCATTTAGGCATTTGATTCTGTCACCATTAAGATCATCCAGTAAATCCTGGGTAAATTTAAGAACCACTTTGAAGAATCGGTTGGTTTCAAGAAAGATGTTTCGCTTGAGTTTCATGCTCCGGCGTTTGAATTCCAATTCCACCTCTTTGCGGTACTCACCCCCATAAATACGGTTATGCTCTTCTATATAATCGCCCAAGCGACGCTTTAACCCGAGAAATTGATGATGAAAATTCTCCCTTTCCATGGAATACTTGAAATCAAGTTTGAGTTTTCGCTCACTCAGAATAGAGAGAAATTCATCAAAGAAAAAATCCATATAAATATCGAGAATTTCAGCTTCGGTTTCTGGCGGGGTCCCCATTTTTTTTTCAGCGACGATTATGGAAAGATAATCGTCACCTGTTTCATAGACCTCATCATCATTGCCCCAATCGCTAAAAGATTGATCCGGATCAGCTTCGGGTTCGGAAATATTAAAGAATTCCTCGGCTTTTTGACCCACATCATAGAGACTTAAAATTTGTTCGCGATATTTCTTTAGCCGAGTCAGCTCGCTTTTGACACGATCCAGTTGAAAAGGGTCTGTGGTTGTTTTAAGCACAGCCTTATATCGGGCAATCGCTTCCTCAACTTTTCTGAATTCTTCTTCGGGGTATAATATATTCTCATTCATAATTAATTCTAATATAACAAGTTCAATAACAAATGACTATCAGGACCTGATAATTATATGCGAAAAATTTATGGTTTATTCTGAAATCAAACTCCTGATTATCGAATTACCGCCTGATTAAAAATATAGCCCTCATAGAAATTCCATGAGGGCCTTAAAAAAACCTAAATAGGATGTTTATACAAGGTATTTTCTCTTACCAGTCATCTGAAATATCGTCAGGATCACGGAATTCTTCAACAAAAAGGTCTGTGTAAGCCGATAAATCATCGAAATAGATATAAAAGGTTCCATAGGTTTCCATGAGTTCGCACTCAACTTTAAAACCCAGTATTTTGATACCGGCTTTTGCTGTATAGTGATAATCCCACTGAGTGATGCTCGGAGGAATAACAACTGTCATTTTTTTCCAACCTGAAAAATTCAATTTTCCCATGGAAAGTTCATGGCGGTTTCCAAAATAATCCTGAACAAGAAGTTTTAAGCGGTGATTAAAATTACGGCCAACCACCCAAACAGATACTGTTTTACAAATACCGGGTATGGGTAAAGGACGGACAGAAACTACACTGAATTCCGTCATGGCTCTTTGGTAAAAGGTAACCTTAGCACCTATGACGTTTTTTCCAGGAGGAATACCGTTTTCCGCGTCAGCAGCCATTCGGTCCGCATCCTCTTTTTCGCGGGCATCGGGTGAGCCTTCTCGTCTTCGCAATTCCATCATTCCAAGATCCATGGGAATGCTGCTCTTCCAGAGCCCGGGATCTTCAAAGGTTTCTACCGTTATTGATTGAACCTCGCTGTTAACAACATCGGTTCCGATTTTATCGGCATCAGGCTCACCAACGGTAGTCTGAGAAAAAGCGGCAATACCAATGATCAAAAACAAACATACAAATATCTTTTTCATTCCCTACTCCTTACTCTTCAACCTTGATTCCCCAGACATCGTTCATGAAATCAGGTTCTTCCATCAGATCTCCGTCATATCGGGAAACAAATTTATCGGTAAGAATCTTAACATGATCAACGTAAAGGAAGAATTCCGATACCTTTTCAGTGGGCCTTGTCCAGACCATAAACTTGATGAGTTTCAAGGCTTTTGATTTGGCGGCGTTTGCTGAAGTTTGCGAAATAGCGGTAGGGATTTCAACCCGCAGGTTTCTCCAGCCCATGTAGTCCAGATCACCCATGGGTAATACATGAACCACACCATTATGGTCTTCGATATGGGCTTCAAAATAATAATTGTAATTAGCAGACCAGACCCATACACTTAAGGCTTTCGCGATCCCGATGAAGGTAACGGGTTTATGCACCCAGCTTTTACCATTAGCATCGTTAAAGATAATGTCTTCTTCTGGTGTTGACGAATCAGAAGGTTTTGCCGGCACTATCTCTAAATAATTATAGGCTTTAACATCAAAACCCGCTCGAACACCAAGGCAGTAGTATTCCATACCTTCCTTTGTTTTTCCGTGAAGGGCTTCGGGCCAGGCCATGACTTTGGCTACCTGAGGGTAACCTTTAGCCGTAAATTCGCTGGCAGAGACAATCCAGTTGGCTGTTGGATCGGCATCCATATCATCCAGAACCACCGATTCAAGGCTTAGTGTTTTATCTTCAGCATAAATATTTCCAAGAAAAATCAGCAAAAGCAGGAATATAAAGGCTTTTCTAGCCCATAATTTTTGCTTCATTATGGTCTCCTTTAAAACTA
>JAFGWI010000207.1 GCA_016937215.1 Spirochaetales bacterium
AGCGAAGCGGAGTTATGGAAAGCCTGGCCTGCTGTAATGAAATGAAAGCAGGAAACGCCCAACGTAACAACCAGCTAAACAAATACTATTGGTTTAATTCCGGTAAAAATTCTTTGAAGAGATAACGGAGTTAGCCTGTAGACTGGTGGTGAATAGCAATGAGCAACAAATAGGGAGCATTTATGAACAGAGGTCGAATAGCCCGGCCTGCCATACCCCCGGGCTGGCAGATAAGCGCCCAAGCTAGTCTGCTAAACAAATACGCGATTTTTATATATTTTCCTTGACTTTCACCCATATTCTTCTAAAATTTACCTGTGAGGATTAATCAGTTTCTGATTATTACCGATCTTTTAGCATGAAGTTCTTTTTATAAAGGGTTTTTCTTTGGATGATGAACTAATTTTTGCCGATGAAAACGAAAATTCTGAAAACCTAGGGCCCAGGTTGAATTTTGAAGATACATGGAAAATTTTAATTGTTGATGATGAACAAGAAGTACATAATGTCACTAAAATGGTGTTGGGAGATCTTGTTTATAAAAACAAAAAGGCTGAATTTTTCCATGCTTATTCTGCTGAAGATACTCTTGAGATTGTGAAGAAAAATCCTGATATCGCGATTATTTTGCTTGATGTTGTTATGGAGGAAGATAATACCGGTTTACGACTAATCAAGGCTATTCGCGAGGAACTTGGCAATAAATTTGTCCGAATTGTAATTCGGACTGGCCAACCGGGTGAAGCGCCGGAAAAAAAAGTAATCGTGGATTATGACATTAATGATTATAAAGAGAAAACCGAGCTGACTTCACAAAAATTATTTTCCACAATCATCGCTTCTTTACGTTCCTTTGAAAATATTATGATTCTGGATCGAAATCGCCAGGGATTGGCAAAAATAATTCAGGCTTCCAGCCAATTGCTGGAATTTCATTCAATTAATAGCCTGGGTATTGAAATATTAACCCAATTACAAAAACTGATTAATGAGGGTTTTCAGAAAAATGAATTGATTTCCGGTTTTGTGGCTGGTTTAGAAAAGGATAAATATAAAATTATATCCGGTATTGGTGATTATTCCGGAAAAATTGAGATTGATGATAAGGCAGCTGAATTAATTCAGTTGGCAAAAAATAATTATGTGAATCATTTTTTTAAAAAAGGATATTATATTGGATTGTTCAGGACCTTATCGGGTGAAAAAAATATAATACTGATCAGAGCAGAAAAGGATTTGGACCAATCTGATCAATATTTGATTGAAATTCTCTGTTCCCATATTCAGAGTGTCTATGACAATATATATTTATCCCGAGAAATCGAGGATACTCAAAAGGAAATTTTATTCACTCTTGGTGAAGTTGTTGAAACAAGGTCAAATGAAACTGGTTATCATGTTAAACGCGTGGCTGAATATTCGAAGTTATTAGCTTTAAAATATGGCTTAAGTGAAGCTGAAGCTGAACTAATAAAGCAGGCTTCTCCTATGCATGATATTGGCAAGGTGGGTATAAATGATGAGATTCTCAACAAACCGGGAGAGTTAACTAAGGCGGAATTTGAAGTTATTAAAACCCATGCGAAAATTGGTTATGATATTTTTAAATCATCTAATCGTAAAATACTTAAAGCAGCGGCAATTATAGCTCATCAGCATCATGAAAGGTATGATGGCACAGGTTATCCGAACGGGTTAAAGGGCGAGAATATTCATATTTACGGACGAATTACTTGTTTGACCGATGTTTTTGATGCTTTGGATTCCAACCGTGTTTACAAAAAAGCCTGGCCCTTTGACCGGATTCTTGACTATATCAAATCTGAAAAAGGAAAATTATTTGATCCTCGTTTAGTTGATATCTTTTTTGAAAACATCGAAGAAATAAAAAAAATCAGGGAGTCATATTCGAGAGCTTATTAGTGTCAAATCTGATAGGGAGCTAATGAAACAGAAGCATAGGCCAACCGTTGGTTTCGCCATAGACTGGATAGAAAATTATTATCAGGAAAAGCTTCTCTATGGGGTTAAACAGGCAGCCAAAGAAAGAGATGTTAATCTTCTGTGTTTTGTGGGCGGTGCTCTGAATTCACCTCGCAGTCATGAGGTTTCCCGTAATTCAATTTATCGTTTTATTTCAAAAGAAAATCTGGATGGCTTGGTAATTGCCTCGGGTCCCATTGGAATTTTTTCAACAATAGAAGAACTTAGTCGCTTTTGCTCCCGTTTTTCCTCTATGCCTATTGTCAGTATCGCCCAATCTTTGCCGAATATTTGTTCCGTTATTGAGGACAATGCTTTGGCATTTAAAAAATTGCTCATTCATATGCATCAAATCCATGGCCATCAAAAAATTGCCTTTGTTAGCGGCCCTAAGACCAATCTGGATTCCATTGCCAGGCTGGAAGTGTATAGAGAGTTAGTAAGTGAATTTTCTTTACCGGTAAATGACGATTATATTTTCTATGGGGAGTTTATTCCTGAATCGGGCTGTAAAGCTGTGAAGGAATTTCTGGATAATCGCAAACTTGATATCACTTGTATCGCGGCGGCAAATGATGATATGGCATATGGTGTAATTGAAGAATTGAGAAGAAGAGGAATTATTGTTCCCCACGATGTTGCTGTTATGGGTTTTGATAACCAGATTGTCAGTTCATTAATTACTCCTCCCTTAAGTACGGTAGAGCCCTTTCTTTATGAACAGAGCCGAAAGGCCGTGAATGCTGTTTTGGATATTTTGGAGGGAAAAAATGTTCCCCATCGAATTATCGTGGAAACAAAGGAGATTTATCGCGAATCCTGTGGTTGTTTGATAAAAAACGAAGCGCAACAGGAACTACATAAACAATCAGAAGATCAAGAACAGTTGTCAGATAGCGCTGTCTCTTATTTGCGCTCCATAAAAGAGAAATTCGGCGAAGATTTTTTTTATCAGTTAAAAACCCAAGTTGATATTATTCTTGATTTTCTTGTGAAATCAGTTGAATTCAGGGATTCAGATATTTTTATCTATCAATTGAATCGGCTTTTATATTCAAATTATACAAGGGAATTTAACGAGAATCTGTATCAGAGCTTAATAAATTATATCTTTTTTTTGTCATACAATTTGTTTAGCAAAAATGAGGATAAGGCTTTCTGTAATATCATTTTTCATCATGCAAGAATATTAATCTCTACCTATATTCAAAGAATGCATAATTATTCAGCATATATAGAGGAAAGAGAACTCCAGATTTATCGTGACTTGAGTGAGGAATTGGTTGCCATGCCTGATCTGGAATCAGTAACGGATTTTTTATATTTGAATCTTCCTAAACTTGGAATCAAGAGCTGCTATTTTTCGCTTTATAATGATATTAGTCTTGAAAACCCCTTAACAGGTTTGTCCAATATTATATTAGCCTATGACGAAAAAAGAAAGATAAATGATCTTCGACCATTTCAGGGAATACCGACAAAAACTCTTTTACCAGAAGAAATTCTTGAGAATCAAAATCAATTTGTTTTTTTTGTTGAGCCGGTTTATTTTGGAAGAACTCAATTAGGTGTAGTTTTGTATTCTGTTGAGGAAGCCGCGGGTTTTTCTCATGATATTGTGCGTCGTGTGTTTTTAAATATGGCCATGAAAGCGACTATTTTTTTACAGCAGCTTCAAAAGCAGCGATCCAATCTGGAACAAGCGAATCAAGAGTTGGTGGATTTATTGAATAAATTGGAGACAGCTCAGGACCGGTTAATTCAATCAGAAAAAATGGCAGCCCTGGGTGGATTAGTCGCGGGAGTGGCCCATGAGATAAATACACCAATCGGAGTTGGAGTGACAGCAGCTTCTCATTTGAAAAAAAAATCAAAGGAATTAATTAGTCTCTTTGAAGAGGGAAAACTCAAAAAAAGCGATTTTGAGAATTACTTGGAAATCGCGGATAACGCCACAAAAATGATTCTTAGCAATTTGCAACGAGCCTATGAATTAATTCGAAGTTTTAAACAAATAGCTGTAGACCAATCAACAGAAGAAAAACGAACGTTTAATGTCAAGAATTATTTTGAGGAAGTTTTGACCAGTTTGCACCCGAAAATTAAAAAGACGGAAATTATTATAACTTTACATTGTTCTGAGACGCTTAAGATCAATAGTTATCCTGGTGTTTTTTCTCAGGTATTAACGAATCTTGTCATGAATTCCTTGATTCATGGGTTTGAAAAAAGAAAAACAGGTGAAATTAACATAGAAATTAAAAAATGTGGTAAGGAATTAAATGTTGAGTACGCTGATAATGGTCAAGGAATTGCTGAAGAAAATCTTAATCGAGTATTTGAACCATTCTTTACAACAAAAAGGAATCAGGGGGGGACAGGTTTGGGGTTGCATATTATCTTTAATCTGATAACTCAGAAACTTTTTGGAACTGTAAAATGTTACAGTTCATTGGACCAGGGTGCCCGTTTTGTGATACTTTTGCCAGTTGATTTTATACATGAATAAAGGAAAATTATTATGATCGAATTATTAAAAAATAGGCGAAGCTGCAGAAAATATCAAAAAAAACGAGTTGATGAAGAGCAAATTGCTTTGTTAGCCCAATCGGCGCTTCTTGCTCCCTCGTCTCGGGGATTAAGACCTTGGCAGTTTGTTTTTGTTGATCAAAGTGAACTAATTTTGTCTCTGTCAAAAGCCAAGGTTCATGGTTCCGCTTTTGCCCGCTTGGCTCCTTTGATTTTAGTGATCGCCGCTGATCCTGAAATTTCTGATGTATGGATAGAGGATTGCTCCATAGCCGCTATATTAGTCCAGCTTCAGGCAGAAAAAATGGGCCTTGCTTCATGTTGGGTTCAGTTAAGAAATCGTTATACTTCATCAGGTGAGGCTTCATCTATCTTTGTAAAGGAATTGCTGAAAATACCCTCGGAGCTTGAGGTTCCCTTTTTTCTGACCATTGGTTATCGGGCTGATGAAAGAATTCCCTATCATCTTGATGAGCTCCCAGACTCTAAAATTCATCGGAATTCCTTTGGTGAGTTCATTCGCTTCAATGGGCTTTAGCAATTTTTGTATTCCTAAAAAATTACTGCTCTCTGATTTTTAAGACACATAAAAAATGCCCCTTTATTTTCCTATGGGAAAGCAAGTTCTTTCAGTTTTATATCTGTTTTAAGCCTGGAATCCTTTGCCTTAGTGAACAGAAATATTTATATTCTTACTAATATATGTTTATACAATAGGGAAGCAAAGTGTTAGGAAAATCAAATTTAAAACAGAATGAAATTGGAAAAGATAAAATGCCATTGATCGATGGCAAAACCATGGCGAATTTGTATGATCAGTTAAAAAATATTTTTTTAGATAATAATTCTCTTGATTCAAAAATACTTAAAACCATGGCATTAGTTAATTATCGTGAGAATACATTATATAATAGCGGAAACTCTGTTTTAGAAGAGATGGCTTTTATACACGATCAAAATCCTAATCCTGTATTAAGAGTTAATCTGAGCGGTGCAGTTATTTACGCGAATTCAGCCAGTCGAGAACTACTCAAATATTGGCGCGCGGCTGGGAGCAATCACCTTGATCCTGAGGTAATTTCTCTTTTTCAGGAAACACTAAGCAACAAGACCACAACAAATTTGGAAATCGCCTTGGGAAATAAATACTTTTTGATTACCATTTTGCCGCTTATCACTGATAATTGTGTTAATATTTATGGATTGGATATTACCAACCAGCGCTTAAGCCAGAATGATATCATTCGCTCGGAAAAATTATCCGCCCTTTGTCAGCTGGCCGGCGGTTTTGCCCATGAATTTAACAATATTTTGGCAAACATACAAATGAATTTGGATTTAACATGCCTTGAGCAAAAAAGGGGAATTTATGATGTTCCTGACCCTTTTATGGTTTTAATTAATAAAATAAATCAGCAAGTCCGGCGCGCCAAGGAATTGGTTTATAATGTTATGGATTTTGCCGAATTGAGAGAGCCTATAAAAAATTCAGTAAGCATTTGCGAGCTTCTTCGATCCGTGATTGATAAACAGAGGAATGTTTTACAGCAGGAGAATATCGAAGTGAGTGAGGATTTTCTGGCAACGCAAAAATTGAATGTTGATAAATATCAAATGGAACAAGCCTTGTATCAATTGGTTCTTAACGCGCGGCAAGCGATGGAACCGCATAAAAAAGGCGAATTGCGGCTTTCCTCACGAGATTTCAAGGAGTATGTGGCGTTGGAAATATGGGATGATGGAATTGGGATAAAGAAGGAGCATTTGGACAAGGTTTTTAATCCTTTTTTTACAACCAAAGGAGCTTTTGCCCAGGATGAATTTGGGATTCCCGGCATTGGTCTTGGATTGTCTTTAGTGTATCAGATTATTGCTCAGCATAAGGGAACTATCTGTATAGAAAGTTCTCCTGAACATGGAACTCTGGTAAAAATTTTGCTTCCCGTCTAATTGGCAATTAGTGGTGTAAAATATTCTGTATGCTCTTAAAATTGTATTGCAAAGTCCTAGTAAAACAGAGATTTTGCAAGAATCATTGCGATTATGGATACGTTAATTTATTACCGCTTGATAAGTTATTAATTTTAGCTGCCTGTTAATTGCTAATGTCAGGGCTTTTGCAAATAGTTCTAATGACCTTCGTATTTGTTTGGTGAAATGCTGTGATTTGAGTATAAAGGGTTAGGGATCGGAGCCATGGCTAAGCATTTTTTCAAAAATGCTTAGCCAAAGCGTTTTTCGACTGATTTTTTCAGGAGAAAAACCTTCGGAGCGTGAGCGGAGTGGCATAGAGCCCGGCCCGAGCCCTTTCAGGGCTGGGGTAACCTCCAGTAGTTAATGAGCAAAACAAACAAAAGCTTTTATTTGCTCTTGAATATCCACAATTATTTTTTTTCAGAAAATATTTAAAATGGATAGATCGGAATTTGATACTCATAAAGTCACTATAAAGACGTATTTAAGAAAGGGCCTTTGTTTTGATATATCTTATCTTAAAATTTATTATGGATGATTTTGGCACCTCAAACCAGTATTCATGAGGCTGTTATTGTCGCGGAGCGTGTTCGCGGGAAGATAGATGAAGGGAAAATTAATGGGATACCTCATTTTACGATCAGTTTGGGCGTGACAGAGTTTCGTGAAGCTGATAATATAGAAAGCCTGTTAAAACGAGTTGACCAGCTTTTATATGCGGCAAAAGCCGGGGGCCGAAATCAGGTGAAATTTGATAATGAATAAAGATGTGAAAAAACACGATTTATGAAAACCACTCAACAGTATTTGATTCATGATGCCAGAGACAACTTCCCTGAATGGCAGGAAAAAATTCAATTGGTTGTGACATCCCCTCCTTATCCCATGATTGCCATGTGGGATGAATTATTCTCGGAAATGTCGCCGAAAATCGGCCAAGCCTTGGAAAAGTGTGAAGGCGACTTGGCTTTTGAAGCTATGAACAGCGAATTGGATAAGGTATGGGCCGTGATGGAGGGTTTGTTATGTGATGGCGGTTTTCTGTGCATTAATATCGGGGATGCCACGCGGAAAATCGGGCCGGATTTTCAGCTCTTTTCGAATCATGCCCGAATGATAACCGCGTGTAAGAATCTGGGTTTCCAACAATTGCCCTCGATAATTTGGTGGAAACCGACCAACGCGCCCAATAAATTCATGGGCAGTGGAATGCTGCCTGCCGGGGCTTATGTCACCCTTGAGCATGAATATATTTTGATATTTCGCAAAAAGGGCAAGCGGGAGTTCTGCCTTTCTGCTGATAAAAGCCTGCGTCAGGAAAGCGCGATTTTTTGGGAAGAGAGGAATCAGTGGTTTTGCGATTCCTGGAGAATTTCAGGAGGCAGGCAGGATCTGCTCAATCCCGAGACCCGAAAACGTTCAGCCGCTTTTCCTTTGGAACTGGCCCAGCGGCTTATTAATATGTACTCGCTGAAAGAGGATTGGATTTTGGACCCCTTTGGCGGAACAGGGACCACCCTTTTGGCGGCCGCTGCTCTGGGCCGGAACGCCATATGCTGGGATATAGACAAGGCCTTTCAAAAGGTTTTTTCCGAAAATTTCAGATCAAATTATCGGTGGATGTCGGATTTTAATATTGGCAGGATAGAGGCGCATAGGTCTTTTGTGAGCGAACAAAAGTCTTTAGGTAAAGAAATAAAGCATCATAATACTTTTTATGATATGCCTGTTAAGACCCTCCAGGAAAAAAATATTCAACTGGCCCATCCTGAAAAATACAGCATAATTGAAGAAGGGTGTTTTGAAGTCGAGTATAAAAGCGGGATAAATGAAATTTCTTATTATGAATCGGAATACTTGGATTTTGATTCTTGAGAACTGGTGTTGTGGCAGATCTCAAGATTTCCTAAACCTTTGCTTCAAAAAGGTAGATAATAAATTATGAAGAAAAGATCGGGCCAAATATTCTTGTTTTCGCTTTTAGCATCCTTTATTATGTTGTTTGCCTGTTATTCTCCGCCCCAGAGTGTGGAGCCAGGGCCGACGCCCCCCTTGGACCCCATAAAAGCCCTGTTTATCAAAGCTGAAACCTCTTTAACGGAAAAGAATTTTGCTAAAGCCTTGGCTTCCTTGGATGATATTATTATCAAGGAGCCTGAAAACATAAAGGCCCATATTCTGAGGGCCACGACCTATGAGTTCATGCTGGATATTCAAAAAGCCCAGGATGATCTTGAGAAGGTTATAACTCTGGAACCGCGAAATTTTACGGCTCATTATAACATTGGCAATATATTTTTTAAAAACGCTGATTATGAATCCGCTGTTTATCATTATACTCTTTCCATTGTATTTGGTGATTCTTTTTATAAAGCCTTTTTGAACCGGGCCAATGCCTATATGAAACTTGAAAAGTACCAAAACGCGTTGGATGATTATAAAAAATATATTCAGTACTCCGATTATCAGCGACAAAAAATTTTAATGTTGATTGAAATCCTGGAGGATGTTTTAATTACCACAAGCAAGCCTGAGGATTCGCTTTAATCGTGAAAATCTTGTTTTATCAATTTTTGAATACAATAGCATCATCACTTTGGGTGAAAAGATCAGATAAATGATGCCCTTTTCGGTGATTATTCAGGATTAATCGTCATTGTTTTGCTAGCCTCGTCAATCATTTTTATTTTTTGCCAGTGGCCGCTCAGGAATCGTAAAAACATGGCCAGGCCAAGGGCAAAGACAAAAGCAATAAAAAAATACCAGACAGTTAAGGGCCCTTGTTTCAGCACCTTGATCATGATGTATGCACCACTTGCCATGATGATGTGCAGCGACATGGAAATATACATGACCCATCGTGTATCGCCGGCCCCTCTTAGGACACCTGAAAAAAGAAGCTGTGTGCCATCGGCCATAATGTAGATAGTCGCCAGACGAAGCATAGTAACCGATAATTCAGGGATGGTTGAATTTTTGGGGTCCACTCCGCCTAAAAAAAGTTTGACAAAAAGGGGCGTGCCTATTAAAAAGGTGACCACCATGAACAAGCCATAGCCATAGGTAACTATGGCTGCCAGTTTGGCAACTTTTTTAGCACCTTCAACTGAAGAGGCGCCCATTTGCTGACCGGTCATAGAGGTTATGGCAAAACTGAGTCCTAACAGAGGGATAAAAGCGATCATGTTATAATTAAAGGTAATGGTTGTGGCAACGGCCACTGTGGGATTGATGGAGTGCATCATCTGAATAAAAAAATTGAATAAAAAGACATTAAAAAACAGTTCACCCCCCGCGGGCAGACCATAGCGGAGGAGCTTTTTAAAAATCCCTGATCGGATAGGACCAAAAACCGGTAAACGCATTTTTTTTGCGGCTTTGACAAAGGCGAGCAGTAAATAAACAGAGCAGGTGGCGTTTCCTAATATTGAACCAATGGCCGCGCCTTCTATTCCCATGGCTGGAAAGCCCAGGTGCCCGAAAATGAGGATATAGTTGAGTGGAATATTGATGACCATTCCGAGAATGTTGGAACCCATGACTTTTCTGGTTTGGCCTGTGCCGATAAAGTAACCTTCAATCGAAGCGCGGAAAAATGAAAAGAGCGAGCCGAAGGTTAAAATCCGGTAATAACTAAATTCCAGGACTAATTGTTCCTGAGTATGACCTGCCCACAGGAAAAAGCCGTGAACAAAGGGGATTAAAGCCAGGCAGAGGGGAAAGCTGAATAAAGCCAGCCAAATTCCCTGATGGGCTGATCGCATACTTTGTTCCGGCTGTTTGGCGCCATGGTATTGAGCGGCCAGTGCGTTTACATAGCTGATGACACCGGCAAAAAAAGAAGAAAACACAAAAGCCGAAAGACCTCCGCTCATGGCCGCGGAAATATGATTTTGCCCTAAAAAAGATAAAAAGGCACGGTCGGTGAAGAGCATGACTGTTTCCGACCCCTTGGATATGACAAGGGGCATGGCAATGGTGAGCATGGATCTGAATGAAAGGATGCCTGGTTTTTTAATCATGAGCGGAAATATAACCCACTATTTAGCGAAGGTCAATCTTGAGATTTTTGTATTTCTGCCGGGTGGTTATTCCATGATAGAGAGAGTCAGCAGCAATTCCCTGTCTCATCCATATTACGTTAATATACGATATAATGAATATTATATTTAATTGCTTATAGAATTAGAAATAGCTGGATAGTCAGGATTTTATGGCCATGATGCCGCGAAAGCCCCGTGACTTTTTGTCCTGTATGATTTCCCAGCCATTTTTCGCTTCCAGGATGCGATAAAGATTAACACTTTTGGCAATAATGGCCAGTTGACCTCCTTGGGGCAAAATATCGTATGCTTTTTCAAGTACCCATGGTTCTGCTTTGATGCCAGATTCTTCTTCAGGAAAGATGACCAGGCTTTGGCATTCCACTTGCCAGTGAAAAAACGAAGGCTCATGGTGTGTGTGTATGAGTGTTTCAGCATTTTCCTTGATATTCTGCTTCAAATTGTGTTCAGCTGCTTTTAAACTCAAAAGGTCGCGGCTGCCCAGGGCTATATCGTTCAATGGGTATTTTTTGGCTATAGCACTGCTGAAATGCCCGGCACCGGGATTCCATATAGCCAGCTTTTTACGCGGGGCTGTTCTTGAGAAAAGGCCCAGTGCGAGCATGGATTTATAATGAAGGGTATCGAATTCCTGCAAGCCGTAAAAACCGTTAAAATTGTATTGAAAGGGAGTGTGCTTCATGGATTTTTGTGTTCGTTGTGCCTGTTCCAGAAAATCAGCTTGGGTTTTTGATTCAGTTCCCCTATAATGGAAAACATGGTGTTCCTTGCTGCCTTCTGAAAAAAGGATTTCTCCGCCTGCTTTTTTTATGCATTCCTCTGCCATGTTGACCAGGGTTTTAACTATGACGATAGCGGCTGTTCCCTCGGAAGACAATTTTTGTGATATGCCGCAAATGAGATTTTCCAGCACCAATGGGCCGGCCTTTGCCGGTAAATTGGAAATAATTAAATCGAATGGTGTTGCGAGATTGTCCAACCCCAGTTCTGGGTCCAGGCTTGCTAATTCTGTTTTGTTGTGCCTGGCATTATGCAGTGTAAAGGCTAAAGCCAAAGCATCTCTGTCTCTTGAGTGGAGCTGGAGATGAGGATGGCGTTTTTTCAGGCAAAGCCCCAGGGTGCCGATACCGCAACCAATATCCAGGAGAGTGGTGTAATGATCTATCTTGATGTTCTGGGCGATGGTTTTTAACAAGAGCCGTGAGCCAGGATCAATTTCGAAACTGGAAAACAAGGCCTGGGACAGAAAGAAATTCAAATCAGCCCCGTCGTATCGAAAGGGAATGATTTTATTGGAATAAAAAGGAACCAATTCTGATGTTGTAGAAGGATAGTTTTTTTCCCATTGGGGTTGATTTTTCTTTGCCATAGATTTTTTTACAATAACGTTATTTTCCATGAATAGCAATAGAGCTGATTGCAAAAGTCCTGATAATAGTAAATAGCAGGCAGGTATAAACAAATAACTTACATATTGGTAATAAAATAACTTATCGGCAAGTTGCATGGTTCTTTCAAAACTTCAGTTTTAAAGGAGCCTTAATAGTTTGTCTGAAAATCAGTGATTCGCTGAGAAGGGCTTTTCACCTTATTTTCCGATGGATAAAATTCACAGAAAATGTTTTTCAGGCTTTGGCATCAAGGTAGATATCGCGTTAGGGATTGGAGTTATGTCAGCCAGTTTTTTCAAAAACTGGCTGACAAAGCGTTTTCAGCCTGATTTTTTCAGGCTGAAAACCTTCGAAGCGAAGCGGAGTAACGGAAAGCCCGACCCGAAGGGGAACGCCTGGGGTGTAAATTCTGTTAAAAACCATCCCCCCCCCCATTTTTTATCAGCTAAAATATTTTCTATGGCGGATTAATCGTTGTCATCGCAGCAATTCTCAATTTGAGTAGAAATTGTACGAATTGCACTTTATTTTCAAAGAATCAGCCGCAATTCTAAA
>JAFGWI010000208.1 GCA_016937215.1 Spirochaetales bacterium
CCATAGCAAACGTCCCTGTTTGCTATGGCGCTTTCTGTTTTCCGGTTCACAGGCCCAACAGGGAAGTTGGGCCTGTGTTATGGTGTTTGCAGCCCATCGCCTTTGTTTGTGGTGCAGGGTCTTTATCTGTTTAGCTGGTTTTCGGCCACTGGGGTTTTGCTTCTATTCCAAGCTTGGGGGCCGGGTTGTTATGGTTCCGGTTGGGCCATGTTTTCAGCGAATTAAAGGCTTTATGGCTTGTTTCCTTTTTCAAGGCCTTTGGTTTTCCGGGTGTGTTTTATGTTTTCCGATCGATTGTTCAGGGTTTCTGTCTGATCAGAAAAGCGGATTTTTGCGGTATCAGGGAATTGTCCGGGATTTATGGCTTTTTAATCAGCCTTTTTCTTTTCCACTTTGGGGCCACTTGTATTACCGGGTGATTAGAGATTCACGCAAAGCCCGATGAAAAGCATCCCGACGGTAAAGGCCCGGTTCGGGATCGCCTGAAGCATGGTATATCTTTGATTATACAAAGGCAAAAGCTATCAATCATGATTTTGTTTAAAATTACAAGAGGTTAATTTTCCGCTATCCGCTTTCATTTGGCAATAAGCAAAGCTTTCAATCAACAATGAATCTGTTCAAAATGAAAATGTCATGATGCTTTTTTACAATTCATTATTTCAATCTTGGAATGGATGCTTTTAATCAAAGCATGATGTTTTCTAAATCCCGTTTTCCTGCTTTCTGCCGTGGTAAAGAATAGCTTAAATCAGGAATGAGGCTTTTCTTTAATCGTTATGATGGCCGGATTGTGAGAAGGGATAGGCTCCTTTGGAGTAACCAAGCTTTTTAAAAACATCAAGACAGTGTTTTTATATCATACGCAATTTAAAAATCAAAAATGATACTATTCAAATCGAAAATGTCATGATGCTTTTTTACAATCTCTTCCTTCAATCAAGAGATGGACGCTTTTAATTAAAACATGATGTTTTCAAAATCCCGTTATCATGCTTTCTGCCGTGGTAAAGAATAGCAGTAATCGCGAATGAAACTTTTCTATAATCATTATGATGGCCGGATTGTGAGAAGGAATAGGCTCCTTTGGAGTAACCAAACTTTTATAAAATAATAAGTCTGTGTTTTTACATTATAAGCAAGGTATAAATCAAAAATGATACTATTCAAATCGAAAATGTCATGATTCTTTTTACAATTTCTTCCTTCAATCAAGAGATGGACGCTTTTAATCAAAGCATGATGTTTTCAAAATCCCGTTATCATGCTTTCTGCCGTGGTAAAGAATAGCTTAAATCAAGAATATGACTTTTCTTTAATCGTTATGATAACCGGATTTTAAAATTGTAGTGACTCTTTTTGTGTAAGCAAACACTCCGAGTTGGTAAAGTTGAGATCCTTTTAAAAATGAAAGGCTTTATCAAGCGAATGGATAAACATTGACTAAAACTGAAAAAGCCCCTGATTGTTTCACAAACAGGGGCTTTAGTAAATTATCTTTCAATCGCTGTAAAGATCGATTCTATCGGTGAATTAGCTATTACAATTTCTTTCAACGTTACAAAAGTAGGTGTGAATGCGGTTGTCATTAAAAAGAAAAATGGCACTTACCTGTATGGCTAGGACCAGCTGAAGCTGCCTTCCGTTGTTAACGCCCTGTTCCGCGTTAAGGATTGGAGGGGGGCAAGCCAGTTTTTCAAAACTGGCGCAGCCAACAAAAAGGGGGCGATATTTTCGCCCCTTTTTTGGTCAGAGCCCCGCAAAGCCTGGCCCGGACCGAGGCGAGCTATTGTTCCGGTAAGCTGAGCCATGGCAAATGAAAAACCAGGGCTCCGGGCAACGCCCAATTTAAAAACAGCTGCCTTCAAAAAAGCTTTTCATTTTATTAAAAGCAACTTGAAAAAAATCGGACATTCCGATAATCTCCAAACAAATGAAGAAAAGCTTGGCATTTTTAAATAATCAACGCATTCAACAGGCTCTGGGTTTTTCCATATTTGACGGTGTGTTATGGGCCATCATGTTCGGATTCGCCGAAAACTACGTGGTTCCCTTTGCCCTTTTTTTCGGGGCCACGGCTTTTCAGGTGAGTCTTTTACAGGGCTCCATGCAGTTCGGTGTTTCCATGGGTCAGGTTCTTGGGTCCACTTTTTCGGGCCGCTTTCCGCGGAAAACCATGTCCATGATAGGAAATGCCCTTCACAGCCTGAGCTTTATCATTATCGCTTTTGGAACGGTCTGGCTAAAAAACCCCTTGGTGATTCTTATTGCCTTCCCCCTGGGGGCCTTTGCCACCAATTTCGCCGGCCCGGGCTGGATTTCCTGGATGAACGATACGGTGCCGAGCGATGTGCGGGGCCGCTTTTGGGGGCTTAGAAACCGTTTTATCACCTTTGCCCAGCTTTTTGCCATGATCATCGCCGGTGTGCTTTTGTTCTGGGGTGAAAACAACCAGGATCTTAACTGCATGTACCTGCTTATTTTTTCCATCGGCGCTTTCTCAAGGTTGATTTCTCTTTATCCCCTCTACCGCCAATGGGAACCGGAAAAAAATACCCAGGCAGAATCAACCTTCAGTCTGGGTGTTTTTCTGAAAAAACTCCGCCACACCAATTTTGGCCGTTTTGCTATTTTCAATTTCCTGCTCACCTATTCGGTGAACATTTTGCTGCCGGCTTTCTCGGTGTACATTCTTCATTCCATGGAATTCAATTATCTTCAGTACACCATTATTGTGATGTCCTCCATGGTTTCCACCTTTATTGCCATGTCCTATTGGGGAAAACTGGCCGACAAATTCGGTAATTACAAGATTCTTCTGGTCACGGCAGTGGCCTTGCCGCTTATCGCTTTTTGCTGGGTTTTTCTGAAGGATTTTTACCTGATGATTCTGCTCCAGCTGTTCAGCGGTTTTGTATGGTCGGGCTTTAACCTGTCCAATGGAAATTTCCTGTTTGACAGCATCAAACCCCAGAATGTGGCCAAGGCCGCGGCTTATTACAATTCGATGAACAACCTGTTCGCCTTTTTAGGTTCACTCACCGGCGGGTTCCTGGCCCTGGCCACTCCCCTTTTCAACATCCCCTTTTTCGCGGCCAATAATTACGAACTCATTTTTATTGTTTCCGGGGTGCTTCGGGTGGTGGTGATCATTTTTCTGATCAAGAAATTCAGCGAAGTGCGGGAGGTACAGCCATCGCCGGGTCTGGGTTATTTTTATTTGTTCAAGCCAATGGACAATATGATTAACCGTATTCAGTTACTGGCGAAAAAAAAGAAAAGGCCCAAGGAAGATTGATGAACCAGGACCAGGCCCGCCCTTATTGGAACTGATAAAAATAGCCGGTGTATTCAAAATCCCCTGATTTTTCCTTTTTCAGTTGATGGGTGGTTTCATCGAGTATAAAATCGCTGTTTTCGAGTTTGCCGGCATCGGCTTCGTGTAAAAAACCGCTGAGTTCATCTTTCCAGACCAGCACAAGCTCTTCTGCCCCGAGTTCTTCTTTTTCATCAGCCCTTCCATTATTATAGGCAATTGTTTTTGTCCCTTTATCCAGAAGAAGAACCACCTTGTTCGCGTCGATGGTGTAAAGGCCATTCTGCGCTGATTTTGCCGTGGAATCGGAAAAATAAGAGGTTCTGCTGAACACACATCGAGTATCCTTTAGAAACACAAGCTCTTCAGAAACACTTACCGCGGCCCTTTCTTTATCCGCTCCGTCAAGATGGTCTGCCCGGAACCTGGGGTTTTTCGCGAGTACGCGCTTTAGATCCTGCTGAAAGCTGATATAGGCATCAAAAACCCAGCCCTTTTTACCGTTCCAGTCAATATAGGCCCATTTTCCCTTGTCACCGGAAATCGCGAATTCCTCGGCCGATACTTTTATCACCAGAATCTCTTCGTTAGCGGGAATCACCCCAAGGCGCATTGAATCCAGGCCGGGATTATCCCTGAAACGAAGCCCTTCGGGCGCGATGATCCAGGCTTTGCGATTCACCACATCACCGTGGCTGAGCAGAAGCAGGGCCATTTCCGGCTGGTTTTGGTTCAAGGCAGCCTGATAAGCTGTCTCGCCCTGGGCATTTCGGGCCATTATATCGGCCTTTTTATCCAGCAGCCAGATAAGCTGAGCCTTGTTACCGCTTTTGATGGCAAGGTCAATGGCCCTATCGCCATTTTCATTGGCCTTGTTAATATCCACCTCAAAAACAAGCTCTTCAAGCTTGGCCATGTCATCATCAGAAAGGGCCTTGAAAAATTCCTTTTGTTTGGCCTCTACCTTGGCCTTTGGATCAGAACAGGAAAAAACCAGTACCAGAGCGGTGAAAAATATAAAAAGCGCCATCCTCAATTTCATAAAAACCTCCTGTATTAACCCTTCAATACCGGGCCGCGGGAATCAAAGCCATTTTCCACAGCATAAAAAAAGCAGGGCAATAGGTCAAGAAGCTTTTTTCCCTGGGATATAAAAAAATGATGATGCTTTTTAGACCTTTATTTGCTAAAGATATACGATTTTTTTAGAAAAACTTGTTTACTGCTGATGCAAATTCATTTGGATGACTTAACATTACAAGGTGATCACTATCAATTTCTATAAAATCCTGAATATTCAAATTATTTGCCATTTGTTTTTGCCGATCAATAGATAAAGTATTATCTTTTGTTAGCAAAAAGTATGTTTGTTTACTTTCAGCATAACTACTCCAATCCATTTTTTCGCTAATCGCGCATAAAGGCTCTGATTTCATTTCTTTTTGCAGTATATTTTTAATTATTTCTTCTGTGCAAGTATTACAAAACTTTTCTCTGATTATTTTTTCCATATTTTTATAAGGTATAGAATCTTTTTTAATCATTTTTTTAATGGCAATAATATTAATTAATCTTAATAAAAAAGGTAAACTATCTATCATTGTTTGTCCATGTTTCGGAATATTTGCTGCTACATAGATTACATGTTTAACTTTATCCTTTAAGGATTGTGCTAATTTTGCCGCAATAGGTCCTGATCCTGAATGTCCAATAATGATATAATCCACATATTTTTCTTCTTGGATAATTTGTTCAATATGAGAAACACAATCAAGCATTTTTGATTTTTTTCGATTAAGATAATTATTATTTGATATTCTATCAGTTATCATTATAGGTTTTACAAGAAATTGTGCTTTACATCTATCCCAAATCCAATCAGACATACCAGCGCCAGGTAATAAAATCAAACCAGTTTTGCTTTCCATTGCCAACATCTCCTTTTTCTTCTTCCGAAGCATTAGTCAAACTTACGCTTAACCCGCGAGCTAGCTTCTATCAACTTTTGCAACAACAGAATATCATTTACGCCTACACACTCAAACCGCGAATGTTTTAACAACTATCATCCATATTACTATTTTATCTTAATAGAATGCCGTAAAAATCAGAAATAAGAACTCATAATATAAATCCCGGAATTATCCTTAAAAAATAAAATGATCGCTAAAAAGAAAGGTAAACAAAAACAAGCGCAAACAATTTCAGTCGAAAACAGGAAAGACTTGTTAAATTCCCCAAAAATAGCCTTCTGTTATACTAGCCATTTTACCCCATAATCCAATTTTGTCAAGAAAAAGGTTCCTTACACATAAAAAATTAATCTTCCTCAAACACACTTTCTTCGTTTAATCCTGAAACAGATGCATCTCCTTCACATACATCTCCTTCACATTCATCTCCGTGCCTATAAAAAGCTTTAAAAACTGATTTTTCGAAAATCCTTTTCCTGTATGGGCTTACGAAATAAATCATGATAATTCTCTCCTTTATCATCCACAGGTTTATGCCTGATGATTTTCGTTTCGCCGGAATTGCATATAATCAAGCTTTATTCCACCAAAAAACACGACCCTCTTTTCAATAAAAAGACGGCCGTGTTTGAAACTGAAAGACTATCGTGTTTACAACCAAAAGACTGTCGTGTTTACAACTGAAAGACTGTCGTGTTTTTCACATTCAGGCAAAATACATAACATCGGACTACTCAGTAAAAATGCTTAATAAACAGGCATCCCCATATCCGACACGACCAGACAGCAAACAGTAAACACGGAAGGATATTACCCTCTTTGTTCAAAGTGTTCGCGCCCATGATCGGCGTGTTATTTTTTTTCAGAGAAGAAAGGATCCTTTATGGCTCGACCCTAAAGGAGAACGCTCTAAGACTATAAGCGTGACAAAGGCTTTTAACAGGTTCGACAACTTATCAGGTGGAAAAAAACAATGATTATATTGTATTATCAAAGATAATTAAGATACGATTATTTAGATAATCAATTTCAATAGAACCAGAAATAGCAACAAGTTGAAAGTTAATAAATTCTTTATCTTCTTTTTTAATTTCTGTATCAGCCTTTAATTCAATAAAATCAAGCCTGATTTTATTAAAATCAATTAACGAAATATCAATCTTATCAAAAGAGGAATTATCTGATTTGTAAACTTCAATAATGGAATCAATAATTAACATTAAGGAAGTAATTAATTCAATCGAATATTCGGGTTCTAATTCTGAAATTATAAAATTTAAATTCCTTATGCTTATTCTCACATATTCATGGATCACCATATTTAACGAAATTCGATTCATATCATGAATATCATAAACAATATTGAAAATCGACATCATCGAGATTAATTTATTAACAATTCTATCATCTAATTCTTTTAATCCAGCTATATTATTAGTTTCCAATTTAATCAAACTAATTACGACTTGCATATTATTTTTAATTCTATGATGTAATTCCTTAATTAATTGCTCTCTAATTCGCACTTCCTTATCAAGGTCTGTAATGATTGAGTTTTTTTCATTAATTCGTTTTTTTATTAATGAATAAAGAAGTATTCCTGTAATTACAATAAAAAGAATTCCTTTAATATTTGAATAGGTGGTTAAAATTCTAACACTATCGGTAAGAGAACTTATAAGTTTATCAGATAAGAATATCCATAATAGCGCGAAAATAACATATATAAATGTTATTTTTAATGCACCATTATTTTTTAAGGATTTAAAGAATTTAATCATCCGTAATAATCCAATTATTAAGAAATATAATTTAATTAAAGTATAGATGATTCAACTAAAAAAATCCACAGAAAATACAAACCTTCTCTCCAAAACACATATTTACCTATATAAAGCACATTATCATCCTTAAAAAAACTCAAAATATTGGTAAAAATACTCAAGGCTTTGTATGGTGTTGACAATGCTGCCAACAATGGCCTTAAACGCGAAAATTTCACAAAGCCATTTCATTAAATGCATTAGGTCGCTGGCCACCAGAACCATATAGCACAAGATGCTTTCGCCCTAGTCGCGTTTGACAGATACACAAAAATCAGGACTATAGTAACAGGAGAGGGGAGGAGGTTTTTTGATAGTAGTGTGGTAAGAAACATTTAAAGTAGGCTATTAGTCAATTTTAGACCTTATCAAAAACAATCACTTAATCCATTTTTTTTGTGCCATAACAAGAACAAAAGCAACTGCAAAAGCAACTGCCATGGAGATCAAGAAAGTCACAAAACCAGGACCAACGTAAGCTACTGAAGTGATATAACTAGGGAAAGCAAAGTTATTGCAGTGAGTTCCAGCAGCACCCGCCATTGCCCCACCCACTGCACCAGCCACACAGGCTGAAAGCATTCCACGTATCTCAGGTACTGTAACACCAAAAAGCGCTGGCTCGGTTACACCAAGAGCAGCAGACATTGCACCCTGAAATGCGATTCTTCTCTTTTCCTTGTCTTTGCGACGGAGGATTCCGAGTGCGAGGCAAGCACCAGCCTGACCATAAACAGCACCACCGAGAAGTGGCATGATAATGTCGTAGCCATTAAGCGCGATGTTGTTGATTGAAACTGGAACAATACTCCAATGAGCGCCGACAACAACCATTGGCTGAATGAAAAAACCCATAAATGCGCCAGCAAAAATTGGGCTGAAATCATAGATTGAAAGGAATATCTTGGTTAAGAAATCACCAATCCATGTGCCTACTCGACCGAATAAGAGGAATGTGATTGGGAGTACGACAAGACAGCAAACAATTGGCTTTAAGAATCCGCGAACAGCCTCAGGGATAAACTTATCACAAGGCTTTTCAACAAAACGCAACAGAGCAACAGCAAGAAGCACTGGAATGACGCTGGAGTGGTAAATTGTCGCTGGAATAGTAAGACCAAAAAAGTCCATAGTATTACCGTTTTCGAGCACAGCAACAATCTGTGGATAGAGCATCGCAACTGGAATTGAAAGCGAGATAATAGGGTCTGTCTTCCACTGCCTGGATGCTGTAATCGCGAGATAGAATGGAAGGAAGTAGAAGAAACCATCTGAGCAGGCATAAAGAATCTGATAAACACCGCTTGTCTCAGCGAGAATTCCAGCAGCAGCCATAAGCACGATAACGCTCTTGATGATGCTCGCGGCAGTAAGACAATTGATAATGGGCAGGAAAATTCCTGAAATCTGATGGATAACTGTTTTGTATCCGCTCTCAAGTTTTGTAATAAGTGATGGCATAAATTTCTTAGCTCTCCCTTAGGCTCGCGGGCCTGTTGCCCGAATTCACAACTGCTATTCTATTATACTCTCTTTCTTTATGCAATTATCGAAAACACTCACTCAAGACAAGGTGTTCCTTCCATTTCCCGCGACTAAGTAAAGAATACAGACCATAACGACGTATATACTATTTATGTTAGGGCGAAACATGGGCCGTCACCAGCGCAATAAAGTCCAAAACATCGAAGCTTTCTTAATTTTCCCAGTAATAGTCATTGGTATTGGTTTAGCTTTCCGGGCGTTACCTGCTGCCAGGAGGCATGGCAGGCCGGGCTATCCGGCCTCTGGTCACAAATGCTTCGCATTTGCTGCTCGATGGCGTGAATGCTCATTGGCATTCACTATTAGTCTGCAAC